>JASFGZ010000600.1:0-3006 GCA_050123495.1 Desulfobacterales bacterium | reverse complement strand
TTCGGGCTTATTTTCCACAAATTCTTTTTTGGCGCCAACCTGCCGTGCGCGCTCCATAAAACGATTCCACATGTCCACCGCCGGTGCAAATCGTGAAGAAAAATCTTTGAGTCGCATGGGTGCGGCTACGGCAAAAACAGCGATCACCGCGTTCATCCGGACGGCAAGATCCAACGCCAAACCGGCTCCGGTTGAAAAACCGCCAGCCACCACGCGTTTGCAGATATTGCTGATGATCGCATATCCCTGATCGACAGAATCCCTCCAATCCTGATAGGAGCGGGTGGCCAGATCTTCCGGTGCGGTTCCGTGTCCTTTTAACCGGGGGACATATACCCAAAAACCCTGCGATCCCAGATATTCAGCCAGTTCTCTGACTTCTAATGGCGCTGCCATATAACCGTGGGATAGAACGACACCGATATCTTTGGATTTTCCCTGGATCAGAAACGGCATGCCCACCGAGGGAGGCTTTGATTCCCCTTTCACAAAAAAAGCCGCATAGTCTTGGTTGAATTCTTCAACGGCCCGTTTGCTCAGGTAACGGGCGACCTTTCTTTTGATCCAAAACCGGGGTTGGGAGGCAAGCCGGTTAACCGTTCGCTGCAGATCGGTCAGCGGCTCCACGGCATTGGCCATCACCTCAATCGGATTATCGATCCGGGCGCGGTGGAAATTATACGGCGAGGAAAACTTTCTGGGATCTTTAACCAGCGAATTGTCCTTGGTTATTACGATTCCCGTATCAAGGGCAACCGACATAAAATCCCGGGCTTTATCGTAGCGATCGTCGGTTAGCAAATGCACCTGGTCTTCTTGCAGACCCCGGTGCAGGTTAATTTCGGATTTTTGCGGGATATGGGTGGCCGCCAGAAAGACCCGTCTTCTCAAATCCAGCTCGTCAACTTTTTTTGATCGCATCGCATGCAGCATCGACGCAAATAGATGATCGTGATTAACGGTGGTCAAATTGTAGATGGCGGCCATGTAACGTTCCATGAGCTTCAAGGCTTCAATGCGCATTCGCGTTCGCGAAGGTATCGGATCATCAAAGCCGATTCGGCGTTTTGCGGAAATATCCATTTCGATCGGAGAACACTGCAAACACTCAAGCACCTCGATTGGTTCTCCAAAGCGGATATCGATATCCACGCCTGAAAGAAGCATGGAACCTTCGGTCATAAGCTCTTCGATAATGCGCTCCGGCAAATCATCGACCAGGCGCAGCGCCAAATTGCTCAGTATGTTTTCGCGAGCCCTTATCGGGTAATATGTCAGGTTAACAGGCACAATATGTGTATTTTGAACCAATACGGATTCAAGGTTCTCGATTTGAAACAAATCCAGCAGATGCTTAACCTCATCTGAATCTTCCGCTGCCAGCTTTTGCAGGCGCTGCCGGTAAAATTCGGTTCGCATGGCCAGTGTCGCCGCTCCCGAGTGCGGTGGATGCTTGCCCCCGGCCGCTGAAATCATGAAACGTCCTTTTTCAATTATTTTCTTATTTTTAACCATGCGACCTTCGGGAAATATGATCCAATTGGCTTCCCCCGTGAGCAAGGTTTTAACGATCAGTCGATCACGATCCGGATTTTTAGTGGAAACAGCACCCACTTTTTCCAGATATGTTCCAAATGCGCCCTTAAACAGCTCGAAAGCAGCTAACGACCAGACCGGAATTTTGGTTAACCGGAAAATAATATAGGGCATCAGAAAGGTTTCAAGCCGTGTAAAATGGTTCATGACAAAAATGTTGGGGCCTGTGGGGATATTCTCTTCCCCATGCAGTGAAATTCTGGCCTTGGATAGATTGGTGATCGTTTTAATGGCCAGTCCCGTTGTCCGATATGCAAATCGATTCAGCATGGCAAGCAACAGCCTTTAAATTCTACCCGAATGGATCGTAAACAAAATGAAAAACCAGGCTCTCTTTAAAATAATAAGAGCAAAAAGATTTAAAATCAATAATTTAACTTCTAAAACCCGCTGTCAGCCTTTAATAACTGAATCTTGCATGAAAATTAATGAGAAGTTGAAATAAAATTAAATCACAGCAGATTAAGAGAATTGAGGAGTAAAGACAATTACCTAATAAGTAAAACTGTGTTTATGCGGTCGGGGAGTTGACAGGGGTGCTAAATCGCAGTAATTTAATAAACTTTATCAAAATGTTACCCGCACCTCAGGATGTCGAAGAAAATGCCGAAGTTTACGATTACCACTCTGGGCTGTAAGGTGAACCAGTACGAGTCCGATACCATTGCGAAGCAATTGGAATCAGCCGACTGGTTGCCGGCTCCTAAAAATGAGCCTTCAGAGATCTGCATCATAAATACCTGCACGGTGACCCAGAAAGCATCCATGCAGTCCCGTCAGGCCGTGCGCCGGGCAATACGTGCAAATCCGGCAGCCCGCGTTGTGGTCACGGGCTGTTATGCCCAAACAGAACCGGATGCCATCGCGGAAATCAAAGGCGTGGATTATATCGTCGGAAATGCCGACAAACACGCGATCTGCGAATTGATTCGCTCCAATAAAAACCCGGCCTCCAACCGACCGCTCACCATCTGCAGGGACATTCAACCCGAAAGGGATATTGCTTTTGCACCCGATGTTGGCGCTGAATATCGGACCCGCCCTTTTTTGAAAATCCAGGATGGATGTGATGCGTTTTGCACCTACTGCATTATCCCATATGCCAGGGGACCGAGTCGCAGCAAACCCCTTGAGAGCGTGCTGGCAGGGATTAATGCGCTTTCAAGCGCCGGTTATCAGGAAATTGTATTGACCGGCATTCACCTGGGCAATTACGGCAATGATCTAATTCCGAAAACATGCCTTGGCGATCTGCTAAATCGCATCGATGATTTAAAAATGATCCCGAGAGTCCGGCTCAGTTCAATTGAACCCCTTGAATTAACCGATGACATTATCAACCGTATCGCTGAGTCGAATATCTTGTGCCGCCATTTTCATATTCCGCTGCAAAGCGGTGATGATCGCACC
>JASFGZ010000599.1:0-3020 GCA_050123495.1 Desulfobacterales bacterium | reverse complement strand
AGATAGCACTTACAATATTTTCGTCACTGGACAAGTTGGAACAGGCAAATTAGATACTGTAGAAGATTTAGTAAAAAAATATGCGAAAAATCGACCAACGCCTGATGAATGGTGTCTGGTCAATAATTTTAAGGACGAGTTTCATCCGAAAGCAATTTCTCTCCCACCTGGAACTGCAATTCGATTTAGCATAAAGATAAACCGGGCCATCGAAAGATTAAAAAAGGATCTGCCCAAGATATTTGAAAACGAAAGCTATTTAAAAAGACTATCCAAAATAAAAAATGAATATACTGACAGGCAACATCAACTTTATGAACACCTTGAAATCCTCGCCGCCAAAAAAAATCTGCGAATTGAACAAACCGAAGACGATTTTCAGACGATTCCGATAGTTGACGGTCAACCGATTACACCGGAAGATTTTAATGCATTGCCGGGAAAGGTAAAATCAGAAATCGAGGACAATCTGCGTTCGATTCAATCTGAAATTGAATCAACCGCCATGGAAGTGGATAAAAACAACCAGGCCCTGCATGCGGATATCGAAAAGCTGATGGATCAGTATGCTTTGTCTGTGGTAAAGAAACGTTTAGATCCGATCAGAAAAGAATTCAAAGTCAGCGAAGATATTGTCGAACACCTCAATACCGTTCAGGAACATATCGTCGAAAATTTCAATCTGTTTATCCCGCCGGATAAAAACGAACCGCAGGCCCAGGGCCAGGCGCCTCAGAACGCAGTATCTTCATTTCAGCAGTATAAAGTAAACGTATTGGTTGATCAGGAGTCAACCAGGGGTGTGCCCGTTATTTTTGAATCCAATCCGACCTATTATAATGTCTTCGGCCGCATCGAGAAGCGTGCGTTTATGGGAACCATAAACACGGACTTTACCATGGTGCAGGCCGGCTCCATTCTTAACGCCAACGGCGGTTTCCTCATCATGGAAATCGATTCCGTTATTATGAATCCCTATGTCTGGGAAGCCCTCAAAAGAACCTTGCGAACCAAATGCCTTCAAATCGAAGATATCCCTGAGGAAACCGGTTTCGCCACGACTTCGCTCAAGCCGGAACCGATTCCAATGGATGTCAAAGTGATATTGCTGGGCAGCTATGAGGCCTTTGAAATTATTCAGAACGAAGACCCCAGATTTAATAAAATCTTTAAAGTCCGGGCCGATTTCGACTCTGAAGTCGATATGACCCCGGGCACCATTCAACAATATGCCCGTTTCATCGCACGGGTCTGCGGTGAAGAAAATCTTCTACCATTTACTGCGAAAGGTGTCGCGGCCATCGTGGAATACGGCGAAAAATATGTTTCCAACAAAAATAAACTTTCCATTCGGTTCGGCCCTCTGCTGGGCGTTTTGAAAGAAGCAGATTATTGGGCCCGTAAAAATAATGCCCGCCAGGTAACAGATAAATTTGTCTTTAAGGCATTCAACGAGTATCGATTCCGCTATAATCTGTATGAACAAAAAATGCATGAATCGTATTTAGATGACACGATTATGATCGATGTCCGCAACGAGGTGGTCGGACAGGTTAACGCCCTGGCCGTTTATCAGGTCGGTGAATTCTCATTTGGCCGTCCGGCACGAATTACCGCCGAAACCTATCTGGGGAAACAGGGTGTTGTCAATATCGAACGCGAAGCTGATTTAAGTGGCAGTACGCACGATAAAGGCGTGTTAATCCTATCCGGATATCTGGGAAGAACTTTTGCCCAGTACTATCCCCTGAGTTTATCGATCAGCATTACGTTCGAGCAGAGCTATTACGGCATCGACGGTGATAGCGCATCGTCCACCGAGCTGTATGCCATTATCTCCAGTCTTTCGGATATTCCCATCAGGCAGGGGATTGCGGTCACCGGCTCCGTAAATCAAAAAGGCCAGATCCAGGCTATCGGCGATGCCAACCAAAAAATTGAAGGGTTCTTTGCCGTATGCAAAGAAAAGGGTCTGACCGGCAATCAGGGGGTTATGATTCCGCGTGCCAACAAAAAGAATTTGATGCTCAAAAAAGAAGTGCTCGACGCCGTCAAACAAAACAAATTCCATATCTACCAGATCGCCACAGTTGAAGAAGGCATCGAGATTCTGACGGGAGTTCCGGCCGGCAAACCCGATAAAAAGGGAAAATATCCCGAGGGATCGGTTTACGGTGCGGTTCAGAAAAAATTAAAGCAATACTTTGAGCGCTCTTATAAAATCAAAAAAGCATTAGGAGGCGGAGAAGTAGAAGAATAAACATAGGGTATCGTAAGCGTATTGAGCAAAATCCTACCATTACCTATCTGAATTTTCTGAAAAGTGCGGATTTCTTGCGGATTGATTCTTTATATTTGATTTAAATTCCTAATTCCGATATACAAATTTTAATCCATCCAAAATTGATCTCCTATTAACTCAAACTGTTTTTATAAAAGGAGGGCATGAAAATGAAATGCCCAAAGTGTCAGTTTGAGAATCCGGAAGACTCGGCATTTTGCGGGGATTGTGGTGCAGGGCTGGAAGTGAGTTGCCCGAATTGCGGATCGACCCCCCCTCCTAATTTCAAGTTTTGCAATAAATGCGGCCATGATCTATCGAAACCGCCAGGAGCGTCTCCCAAAGACCTCTCCTTTGATCAGAAAATAGAAAAGATTCAAAAATACCTTCCCAAAGGCCTCACCGAAAAAATCCTGTCTCAACGGGACAGAATCGAAGGCGAGCGCAAGCAGGTCACGGTGATGTTCTGCGACATGCAAGGATTTACCCCTTTGTCGGAGTTATTGGGTATCGAAGAAGCCTACGCGATCATGGATCAGGTTTACGAAATCTTAATTCACAAAGTCCACGACTACGAGGGCACGGTCAACGAGATGACCGGCGATGGAATCATGGCGCTTTTTGGCGCTCCGGTTGCTCTGGAGGATGCGCCGCAACGTGCGATTCGATCCAGCCTTGCCATTCACCGGGAAATGGCAAAATTCAGTGACCAATTGAGACAGGAAACAAAAGGTGCCCC
>JASFGZ010000598.1:0-3021 GCA_050123495.1 Desulfobacterales bacterium | reverse complement strand
TCTTTGAGGGCTTAGCGGGCCACACCCGCCATCGCGAGCGGCTTAGGCGAGGCGGGCGGGTTTGCGTGAGAATTAAAATAAAAGGAGAATCAGATGCCGGCCAGAGATAAAAACGTATCGACGTCAGATGCCACACCCGTTGCGAACCAACATAACAATCAACGGCCTGCAAATGATGCAATCGGCGCCCTGGCGCGGAAGCTCACCGGAAAGCAGATTATCAAAGACGCTTCTCAATATGTAAAGGCGCATATTAGCAAGCAGCCGCCGGTTCAGCGATTTTTCAGTTTTATGCCCACCATGTTGACCCGTGTTTCACCTTTTCATTTCAAAGGCCGACATAAATTCAACGAATGGCCCCTTGTCCGGCTGGATTCCGGTGATGCCAATTCATGGGGAAGAATGCAGGTGGTGGGCGAGCTTCTGATCATATTTGACGAAACCATCCTATTTTGTCTCCTGGCGCTGATGACCCAGCATGAAAGCGATGCCTTTGAGACCTCCCAGACAGAATTGGCACAAATTGCCGGTATCGATCCGACACCTAAAACCGCCACTGCGATCTGGAAAAGCATACAGAGATTGGCCGGAACCCGCATTGATCTGGAGCTTTCCAGCGGCAAAAGCAAAAAAAGAAAGACGCTGAAAGAATTGACCGGCTCGATCCTGAGCTTTGCGGATAAGGATAAGGACAGCGGCAAAATCCGGCTGGTGATTAACCCTTATTTTTTGGAAATGTATGCGGAAAGTTTTGTAACCAACATTGATATGGCCTTCAGAAGCAGTTTAAAATCTGATTTCAGCAAAGCCTTTTATCGCTTCTATCAGGGTCAATATGAAACGAATTCCGAAATAGAAATTAAGCGTTTAGCCCGGGCCGTAAATATAAGTACCGAACAGGAAATGAAGCGATTGAGATCAAAAGTGAGGGTAGGATTAAGCGAGCTTAAAGAGAAGGGGTATCTGGAAGCCTATGAGATCACCCGAGATAATCGCGTGATTGTTTCAAAAACCAAGGATACGGCGGTCAAATTTGAAAGCCAAATCCTGGGCAAAGCGGGTATTGAATATCTTACCGACTAACCCATATCCGTCAGAATTCGTCACCCATGCCCGCCGTTTTGGATCTGTTGATGAAATTTATTGCGGTCCTGCTATGATTTATTCGCTTTGATGACCTGAAAGCTTTTGAGCATGTGTTTAAAGGTTTGGATATCTTTATGATAGTATTGCTGACCCCCGGCCGTAAACCGCAGATTAAAAAAGGTGTCCGCTTTGATAAAACCGTAAAAAAGGGTATGGAACTCATTCCCTTTGGGGCCTGTGTAAGTTAATAGGATCTTAAAGCCATCATGGCCGTTTATTTGTATAGGGGAATTGAAAAGCACCTTTAAATTGCCAATAGTTTGATCCGACGCGTATTCATCAAGGATGATCTGGGCTGCTTCTTCCGGTAGCATTTCCCTTCGCATTTTCTTTTTGGTATAGCGAAACGATTTGCCGATGTGACGGTTTTGAACCATGATATTTTGTATAAAAGGGCCTTCTTTGGTTATTAGCAGATATGGCCTATCTATTTTTCGCCATCCCGCGGGGATGTCAATTGTAAAGCTGTAAGTGGTCGGCTTAGAAACTCCGCCGGTATGGGTGCAAGCCACACAGCTTGCTGCAAATAAAAATAGGGTAACCCAGAATACCTTTTTCATTATCCTTCCTCACTGAGTGTGAATTGCCTTAAGTATCCTTTAATATAGGCTTTGTCCGGTGTGTTCGGCGAAAGCTGCAAACACGCCTCGAAAAATTCTTTGGCCAGCGCCTGCCGGCCTTTTTTATAATGGATTAAACCGATGGCTTTGTGGGGGGCTGCAAAGTTTGGTTCCAGCGTAATTGCGCGATGGTAATATTGGAGCGCTTTGGGTATATCGCAATCCTGCCCCTGCTGCCGGTAGCTTTCACCGAGCAAAAAATAAGCTCGAGCATCATGCGGTTTGATCCGCAGAAATTTTTCAACACTGCGTCTGGCGGCTTGAAACTGTCCCAGCCGGATATCCAATTTCGCATTATCTAAAAATATTTGATTCAGTTTTGCAAGAAATAACTCCGCTTTTTTAATGGCCGGTCTTTTGGGCGGATTTCGATCATCGGGCAGGTTTTGAAAATGATCAATTCGCTCCCGGATCCTGGTGTGGCTCCCGAAAAAGAAAGGCCCCTCAGAACCCCCCTGTTCAATTTCGCTGATCATATGATCAAAAAGAGAAAGGGCGTCCTTGGGATTATAGCCCGCTCGGATCATCAATTCAATTCCAATGCGATCGGCTTCAGCCTCCAGTTCATGGGCATATCCGGTGACGGCTGCCAACGATCCCGTCAAGCCTATATTGCTTGCCAGTTTCTGGAGTCCTCTGTTGGCCATCAGGGCTCGCTGAACGTGAGGCAAAAATGATCGACTGTCCTTGAAATGTCTGAATGCCCGCAGCGCATGCCGATGGGTGCAATGCGTTATCTCATGTGCGAGCACAGCTGCCAGCTGGGCTTCGTTATCCATCCGGGCCAGCAATCCGGTATGAATATAGATCATTCCGTTGGGGTACGCGAAGGCATTCAGGTAGGCATTCTTGATGACTTTAACCCGGATTGTCAGATCTGCCGGCGCAGATTGAGGCCGAAGTTTGGCAACAATATTATTTAAGTATGCTTCGAGTTTCTCATCCTGGTAAACAAGATCGGTGCCTTCAAGGACGCGTTGTTCTTCTTCAGACTTCTGCCAGAGCATCTGTTCGTCCACATTCGTCAATAGCGCATCAGAAACAACTGGCTCTGAAGGTGTTGAACAACCCGCTGCCAGCCCTAAAAGAAGCAATGAAAACATGTAAAAGAAAAATTTGCTTAACCTGGTGATCATTTTTGCCTTATGGTGATGGTTTCAGTCCGGGCAACTAGCGACATGGGATTCATATTTCCTCTAAATTCCGGTAAGTTAATAGAGTTGCTCTTTGCCGCTGGAATTGAGAAATTATTTGT
>JASFGZ010000597.1:0-3068 GCA_050123495.1 Desulfobacterales bacterium | reverse complement strand
GGGTATTCATCTACGCCTTCGCCGACATAGGCTTTCATCATGTCGTGAAACACCTGAAAAATATTGCGCATCACGCTTTTCGGATTCGCAACCAGTTCGTTAAGAAACTCCGCAAAGGTAATCGAGGTTCGCTGTTCCTTTGCGCTCATGTTCTGGTTAAGATTCAGCATGGCTTTTTCAATACTATTCTCAGCGCTCACATCTTCTTTGGTGCGCTTTTCTTCTTTCTTCAGAGCGCGAATGGCTTTTTTCACTTTGCCCATGAGATGTCTCCGAGTCAACGACCACCCGCGTAGCGGGTGGCTTGGATTTTACCGCCCAAGGCGAAAAAAGACAGGGGCGCGAAGTGCCCCAATCGTTGCGGGTGAAACCGGGTGCGTATCAATGACCATACCTCTCTGTGACAGGGATGGTTAGGGTTTCCGGCCGTAGGACGGAAAAACAATCGAACGTTAGTTCGTAATCATTGTGTTTGTGATCAGGTGCGCAGCGCCCGATCGGTATACAAACAACCACCGGGTTTGGAAAACCCAATCTATTTCGCTGCAGTATTGTGAATATCTGAGTTCGTTAACGTTACTTTAGAAAGCTTACGGTCTTTCATGGTGTACAATACCCGCTGCCACTTTATTTCCAATTGTTTGCCGTCGTCCTCCTGCGGCATTGCCAAGCCGGGAATAGGGATTTGAACTTTCGGGGATTCGACTTTTTCGACTTCGCTGGTTTCGAGCTTGACAGGAGCGCCCCACATATACTCAATTCCCATCATGGTATTGGTAATAAATTCATTGATCAGCGGTTTGCCCTCAAAATGGTGGTTCAAATAAAGATCGCCGTTTTTGGATTTTTCCGGATTAATGGTGATGTGGGGTGGATGATAAAGCGTATCAAAGAGCATCTGGCGATAATCCCTTGCTTTGCGGCTTTTGACATAATATTCCCAGACGCCTTTGCTCTGGTTGAGCCGCTTGCCGGCCACAAACAGGTTATTGCGATTGATAAAATCCTGATCCACAAAGGTGTTGATAAACATAAAATCGTTTAAGTTTTCACGGACTTTATAGACAAACGCGTTGCCTGTTCCTGTTTTGGCATCAAATTTTTCCCTTTGCCTAGCATCTAACAGCCGTTTAAACGCAATCGAATACTTGCCTTTGTCGGCCAATTCCTCGATGTATTGGAAAATCCGCATCCCCAATGCATATGGATTCGATCCAACCCGTGGTAATGCTGTCACAAAGGCGTGGGTGCGCGCAAAATCGACTTCGTGCCCTTCGATGCGGTCATCCTGCAGGAAAAGTTTTTCATGCCAGTAGCTGGCCCAGCCTTCATTCATGATCTTGGTTCGAATTTGGGGTTGAAAAAACAAAGAGGTCTTGCGAACCACCTCGATAACCGGTTTCATCCAACGATTGTCTTCCTTATTTAAAAACTCGGAGTGTTCCAATATATTTTGCATCAAATCCAGTCTTTGATCCGCTTTTTCCTTTAGGCTTTTTTTGTAGATAGCGTCAAACTCCGGATACTTTCTGAAAACCTCTGAGAAAAAGGCTTTTTCACCAGTGTCTTTACTGGTCTTGATGCAGTCATTGTATCTTTCGATTTCTTTTATATATTTATTTACGTTTATTTTTTTAATGGATTGCAGAAATTCATCAAAATAGAAATCCAGCATTTTGGATTTTTTTGTCACCGGCGGACGGTTAAGCGATGCAAGCTCGCTGTGGTATCCCACCAGATTATCGATGCTGCGGGCAAACTCAATCACATAATCCAGCCAGCGGCCTCGCTCCGACCTGATTTTTGAGATCATCCGCTTATCCGAAAGCGCGCGGCCGGTGAAGTCATAATCCCAGGTGTGTCGAAAATACAGATTGTTCTGGAAAAAATCGATATGGGCCAGCACGTGGTAAAATATCATGACATTCATCCAGTCCGGATTGTTGTCATTGTAGTATGAGATGGCCGGCCGCGTGTTGATCACGGTCTCATAGGGATTGCTGGGGTAGAGTTCGTAGCGGCCCTTTTCTTTGAGGACCTCGACGTCGTGGACCCAGTAATCATAAAGGGTCGGAATCATCAGTTTAGGGGTCAGCTCAAGCAAATCGCGGTTGCTGACAATGTACTCCAGGGTTTCGTCCTGAAATTGCAGACCGGCTTCCTGGGCCCGCTCTTTACACCCTTCCATGATTTTTTTGGTATGCTGATCGATTAATTCCATAATTTGGGAATTCGTCAAAAAATATTGGATTTAATTTTTAATTCAAAATTCCGTTAAGGGCTGTGTAAAAATTCGAAATTCGAATATCGAAACTCGAAACAAATCCGAATAACAAAATGATCAAAATTCAAAACAAAAAGGATTTAGTTCAAGTTTTAGCTTTAAAAGGTTTTTACTCATCGTTTAGAAAATTTGAAAATTCGAATTTGGAATTTGTTTAGGATTTCGAAATTCGTGCTTCGAGTTTCTTTTTTATTTAGCGAATGATCAGTTAATGGAACCAAGTTTTGTTTATTCGGATATTAGGTGCTTTATCCCCTCGATAAGCCTGGGTTCATCGGCACCTTCCTGCATGACATCGAGTCTGAGCAAGTCTGGTTTTTCCGTCAGCAGTCCGGATTTTTTTAGGTATTTTTCAACCTCGGTGTTGTGGGAGGATTCCTGAGTATGTTCGGCGATGGAAATCCCAACCCGGTTGGCATAACCTAACATTTTTTCCAGAAGCGGAATGGCCTCCTTGCCGTCCGTGTCCCAATCATCGCCGTCGGTTCCATGAAAGATATAAATATTATAGTCCCGGGCCAGGTTTTCCTTTTCCACAAGTTCATTGACGAGGCGGTATGCAGAAGATACCTGGGTGCCGCCGGCAACCGCCGAATTGTAGTACGTGTAAAAGTCTTTTACCTCCGATGCTTCGGTATCATGTAAGACAAAACGGGTTTCCACTTGCATGGCATACTGGTATAGCAGCCAGCTGTAAATGAGCACATGCTGGGAAACCACCAGTTCCGTTGATCTGCCGGCCATCGAACCGGAATAATCCCGCAGGAAAAAGACCATGGCCTGG
>JASFGZ010000596.1:0-3076 GCA_050123495.1 Desulfobacterales bacterium | reverse complement strand
GTGTGTCCCCCCGGTTTTACCATAATGAGGGCTTTATCCATCGAGAAAAACTGCTGATTGAACCGGGCGTTCTTGATTCGCTCGCAAAAAATAATATTTTAGCCATCGCCACCGGCAGGCCCAGAGCCGAGGCCGATTATCCGCTCGATCATTTTGATCTCAGAAAATATTTTATTAAAGTTCTGGCTTTAGAAGACTGCCTCGATGCAGAAGAGCGCGTGTCGAGGAAAGAAGGGAAAAAGGTTTCGCTGAGCAAACCCGATCCCTTTATGCTCGACGCAATTGCAGCGGGCCAGAAGGATCCGGTCGCCGGATATTTTTATATCGGTGATATGCCTGATGATATGTCGGCCGCGAAGCGATCTGAAGCAGGGTACAAAGGTATCGGGCTGGTTATGTCGGCTCCTGATAAAGCAAGTCTGAAAAAAGAACTTCAGCGCGCCGGAGCAGATTACATCATTGAAGACTTTAGCCAGCTAAAATCATTTCTATAACGCATGCCCAAAATACATCTAACGCCCGATGGTCAAATTTTAACCTATAAAAAGTGCTTATAACAACAAGTGCGCTGAAGTTGGAAGTGATCTAGAGTGACTAAAGTTAAGGAATTCTGTCATTTATATAATCGATGGAGCGCCTGCACTGCGTGAGCGAAACCATAACTTTAGGCACTTTAGCTCATTTTAGGCATTTTAGTCACTTCTGACTGAGGAGTTAAGCGGTGCTGGATCGGAAAATTGCTTTTGTTGACCTGGGTGAAGGATCGATTCGCATCGAACCCTTTCCCGTTGAACTCCGGCTGCAATATATCGGCGGTAGAGGGATGAATATGTTTCTGCTCTCAAAATATTATACCCCTTCTCTGGATCCATTTTCACCGCAAAATCCCCTCATCTTCGGGGCCGGTCTCCTCACGGGCACATTGGGTTTTGGTTCCCGCGTGAGTATCGCTTCAAAATCACCTGAATCCGGGCATCTGGGAGATGCCAACATGGGGGGCGAATTCGGAGCAGAGCTTGTTAAAGCAGGATTCAGCCATCTGGTCATTACCGGCAGGAGCCCCAAGCCGGCCTACCTGCTCATCCGCAATGGTGAAATCGAGATTCGCAGTGGCCGGTCCCTTATGGGACTTGACACCGTTGAAACCCAACAAAAAATCCGTTCCGTGCTCCGTGATGACAGGTTGCAGACGGCCTGCATCGGGATTGCCGGAGAAAACAGCGTGCGCTATGCCGCCATCCGCAGCGGCTTAAAGAATGCCGCAGCGCGAACCGGTATGGGAGCGGTAATGGGATCAAAAAATCTCAAAGCCATCGCCGTAAGAGGAACACGCGATATCAGGATATCTGACCCCAAAAGATACCTGAACTACTACCAGCGCCAACTGAAAAAACTCATGCAGACCAATTGGGTACAGGCTCTCGGAAAACACGGAACGCCTCTGCTTTTTGCAGCCGCAAACGCCGTTGGATTTCTGAGTGTTCGCAACAATCAACTTACCAGTGTCGGGGACCAGGGATACCGATTGGAGGCCGAGGCCCTGGAACCATTTTCCAGCGGCATGGTCGCCTGCTATGCGTGTCCCGCGCACTGTCGCCACCGATTCATGATTGATGCAGGACGCTATAAGGGCACTCGCGGAGAAGGCCCGGAATACGCCTCCATCGGATCGTTAGGTACCAAACTTGGTAATCTCGATCTGGAAAACATCATCAGTGCGGTTGAACGCTGCAACCGCTATGGACTGGATACGATTTCAACAGGATCCTACATTGCCTGGGCGATGGAATTATACCAACGCGGAATATTAGATCGTAAAAAAACCGGCATCCCTTTAGAGTGGGGCAATGGAACGTCAATCTTAAAAATCATTGAAATAATTGCCCACAGAAAAGGCTTTGGCGATACCCTGGCGGAAGGCGCATTTGCTCGGGATATGATCGGGGATTCATCCATGGATTATCTTCTGGAGATCAAGGGTCTGCCCATCGAAATGACCGATGAAAGGCTTCCGAAGAGCTTTGCTCTGGGTTTGGCGACTTCAACCCGGGGAGCCTGTCACATGCGAAGCCGCCCCTCAATGGATGCCCTCGGACTTCCGCAAGCGCTTCTAAAGAAAATATACGGCGGCCCGATCAGCAATCGGATCGCGTCTTATAATGGTAAAGGCCGGATGGTCTGGTGGCATGAACTGCTGCATGCCGTCACGGATGCGCTGGGTGTTTGCCGCTTCCTAACAGCATTCTCGAGCCCCCACGCGCTTCAATACAGGCAATTTGCCCGGTTGATTAAGCTCGCGACGGGTCTTGAAATGTCCTCCGGGCAATTGCGGACCAGTGCGGAAAGGATCTATACGCTGGAACGGATGATGTTGGTCGGTGACGGCATTTGTCGCAAAGATGACACTTTGCCTAAAAGATACTTCGAGGAGCCCATACCCGAGGGTCCGGCCAAGGGCTGTGTAATTGAAATGAAGAGTTTTGATCGCATGCTGGATGAATATTATCGTCTCCATGGTTGGGACCATGACGGAATTCCCACAAAGCGAACGCTCGACAGATTAGGAATTACAATATGAAAATTAGCGTTAATCGTGAGAAGTGCACGGGCTGCCATCTGTGTGAGCTTGTCTGTTCCCTCTTCCATTTAGGGGTTATCAATCCCGAAAAATCGGCTATCCGAATTCAGAGGGATGACCTAAACACGAGCATGAACACGCCCCTGGTCTGCCGTCAATGCAAAGAGATGAAATGTCTGAATGGGGAGGATGTAGTCGAGCAGTCGGAGAAGAAACAATTTCTGTGGCTAAAAGGGCGTGCTGAACGATGTCCGTTTGATAGCTTAACCGTTTTCGAGCAGGATGCCTATCATTGTGATTTATGCAGGGGGCATCCTCAATGTGTCAGTGTTTGCACTTCCGAAGCGATTCGCGTTAAGAAGTAAACGGATCTATTATCCAAAAGAAGGTGATCCATTTTGGAGCATTGGAGCACTTAAGATTTCGGAATGCGGATTGCGGATTTCGGATTTTGAACAGGCGATATGCTTGATATTTCGATCTGCAATCCGCAATTAA
>JASFGZ010000595.1:0-3091 GCA_050123495.1 Desulfobacterales bacterium | reverse complement strand
CAGTCATACGACAGAGATTAAAAAGCTGGATGCCTCGGTTGAAGAGATCAAACTCAAGCGCTGGCAGAAAAATCAGGAGATATCCGAACAAAAATCAAATCAATTCGAAACCCAGCGCAACATCGATCGTGTGGAGAATGACCTGGTCCATTTGCGTCAGGAGATCGAAAGGCTTTCCCGGGAGTCGCTGGAGCTTAACACCGTCCGGGTTGATCTGGAAGAAAAAAACCATGAGATGCTTTCTGAAATGGATCAAGTAGAAGAAGAAACGTCTCAGCTGAATAATGAAATCGTCACGGTAAAGACGCAGCTCAATCAGGAAAGAGGGGTTACGGAGGCGATTGCCGAAAAATTATCAGGTCTCAATCAGGATCTAGAATCCCATAAAGCGCGATTAATGGACCTGGTGGCCCAGGAAGCTCAATATAAAAACATCTACCAAACCACCATCAGCAATAAAGAAAGCCTTCAAAAACGCATAACAAAAGCTGAAGAGGACCGAGCCCAGGCTAAAAAACAAGTCACCCGGACCCGCGGGTTGGAAGAAAAAGCACGTGCTCAGGTCGACCGTATTAAGCGCGATATAAATGATCTGGCCGAACAAATCTCTGCGGCCATCAATCAATTGGAACAAAAAAATAAAGCCCTCGGCAAGCAGGTTAAATCGGCCCAGACGCTTGAACTGGAGAATAACACGGTCAAATCAAAATTAAATACCTTAAAAAAAATGGAGGACAATTTCGAGTGGTACCGCGACGGCGTCAAGGCCATCATGAAGCCCTCAAGCACCGGTGGGCCTTCAATTGATCAGGAGCTATCCGCTAAGATTCTAGGACTCATGGCGGATATTATCGTGGCGAAGCCGACCTATGAAACCGCAGTGGAAGCGGTTCTGGGCGACGCACTCCAGTATATTATTGTTAAAGACCAGCAAGCGGGTCTTAAAGCCATCGAGTATTTACAATCTCACAATGCCGGCCGAAGTGGATTTATACCGGTCACAGCTGTTAAACAGGTCGAAAATAATCAGGCAGACAACCCCGCTTCGGAGCAAACCCTTTTAAATCAGATTACGATCAAATCCGGTTATGAGCCCATTATCAAAGCCCTTTTAGGCCATGTTGTCTTTAGCGAAAATTTGTCTGAAGCCATTGAAATGTTTAACCGCAACGGCGCAGCGACGACCATTGTCACTAAAAACGGTGATGTCATATCACCCCAGGGCATCTTGGTCGGCGGCAGTAAAGATAAACTGAATGGCATTTTGGTTAAAAAACAGGAACTCAAAGATCTCGGTCGCCAGAGTGTTCAGCTGGAGAAGAAACTGGAAAAGGCCCGTTTGGATCAAGCTGCATTGGAATCAGAGGCCCGGAAACTTGAACGTCAGCTTCAAAAACTCAATGAAAAGAAAACGAATGCCGCCAAAAATGAAATTGAGGCTGAAAAAGAGCTGGTCAAGGCCACCGAAGCGCTTAAAAATGCCTCCCGCCATCTTGAAATCGTAACCCTGGAAAAAGAGCAGCTTCAGGGGGAAGCCACCGATATCGACGAAGAAATGACAAAGTACAATACAGCCCTGGCGGATCTTTCGGCTGAAGTCAATACCGCTCAACATAAAGTTTCAAATATCTCCGCAACCATCAGTGCGGTTTCGACGGAACTGGACGAATACAATAACAAAGTCGTTGATCTTCAATTACAGTTAACGGCGCTGAACGCGAAGCTGGAAAATGCCAACAATAGTTTGAGGCGACTCAAAGAATTTCACAACGACAGTTTAAACAGGCTTGAACAAATCGGCCAAGAAATTCTCGCAAAACAGCAAAAGGAAGAAACTTCAAAACAGAAAGTGGCCGAATACGAGCAAAAGCTCTCCGAAATGTATCGCGGCATGGAGACGCTTGATCAGTCCCTTAAAACCAATGAAGCGCATTACCGGGCTATTGATGCCGAACTCCAAAACAGCGATGGCAAGATATCCGATATCAAGAGCAAGCGGGAAAAGACGCTGGAGAAAGTTCGACTGCTCGAGCTCGAGCAATCCGAGCGCAAAATCAAACAGGAGAATATCGCCAATCGTCTCGAAGAAAAATATCAGAATGCGTTTTCCGCTCTCAAAACCGAGTTCAATCAAAACTCAGAAAGCCTCGAACTGACTTCAGAAAAGACGATCGAAACGATGGAAGAAGAACTGGAGATCTGTAAAACAAAAATTTTCAAGATCGTCGATGTGAATCTGGGTGCCATCCGGGAATATGAACAACTAAAAGATCGATTTGATTTTCTTGATGAACAACGCAATGATCTGGTTTGCGCCATTGAAGATCTGCACAAGGTAATTAAGAAAATTAATGCGATCACCCAAAAACGTTTTTTAGAAACATTCAATTTGATCAATCAGAAATTAAATGAGGTCTTTCCCAGACTTTTTGATGGGGGTACGGCCGAGCTTATTTTAAAAGATCCCAATACGCCCCTGGAGACCGGTGTGGAGTTCATGATCCATCCACCGGGAAAGAAGTTGACGCGTTTGAGCCTTCTTTCGGGGGGAGAAAAGGCCCTGTCCGCCATTGCTTTCATATTTTCGATTTTCTTAATCAAACCAGCCGCATTTTGCCTGCTGGATGAAATCGATGCGCCACTCGATGACGCGAATGTTTACCGTTTTAATGATTTACTCAAAATTATTGGTGAAAACTCACAAATTATTATGATCACACATAATAAACGCAGCATGGAATTTGCCGACACCCTGTTCGGAATTACCATGGAAGAAAAAGGCATATCCAAAATTGTCTCGGTGAACTTTGATGCCGCGCACGCCTCCAATTAATATCCGATGTCCAAAAAAAGTGAACCCAAAGCCGCAGAGTCATTACCGCAACGTTCAGCATTATGCGAAGAAGAAAATAAGCGGCCGGCTGAACGCGGTGCCTCCAGCGGCTATTTCCAGCGCTTAAAAGACCAATTATCCAAAACCCGCAAAATCTTCACCGATGGTTTCGATAAGATCTTTAGCGGCAAAACAACTGTCGATGATGACTTGCTGGAGGAACTCGAAGAGCTATTGATTACATCGGACATCGGGGTC
>JASFGZ010000594.1:0-3098 GCA_050123495.1 Desulfobacterales bacterium | reverse complement strand
ACAGCAGTTTTTTTATAATGTAAGCTTCCTTTCCACGGAGGGGAGCAATGGACCAAAGAAAGCGTTGCAAAAACTGTCATCGGGTTTTGAATCGCAATCCCCGCGTTAAAAAGCAGGATTATTGTGGGAGAGCATCCTGCCAGAGAGCGCGAAAACGGCACTGGCAAACTCAGAAGGTTCAAAACGATCCGGATTACCGTAAAAATAAGAAGGCAGCCCAAGATAAATGGTCTGAGGCAAATCCGGACTACTGGAAAAATTATAGGCAAAGGAACCCAAAATATTGTGCACGCAACCGGCTTTTACAAAGAGACCGGGATGTGAAGCGACGCAGCCGTCGTCTTGCAAAGATGGACGCGTTAAAGGGTGAAAATACCATAATACCAGTGAGTTGCTATTATTTATCGCCGACAGTTGAAGATCTTGCAAAGATGGACGCGTTAACGCAAAAATTCATATTGATACCGGCATGTTGTAAAGATTGTGCCAAATCTTGCAAAGAAGGACTCGATGTACAACCGCGTTCAGATTGATTACGGTGCTCGAAAATGGGAACGCAATCATACTGATGCGAAAAAAGGGGGGGCATTGAATCCGGAGCAAGTTGAAATATCGAGTCTGAACTTGCGATACGAAACTTTTCGATTGAAGGCTCCTGGCGCCGAGAAAACCTTACTGGCATCGATTCTGGAAAACGGTATCCGGGATCCCCTGCAGGGAGTCGACAGGGAGGGTGAAAGGATTTTACTCGATGGCTTCAAGCGCTACCGATGTGCCAGGAAACTCAACATCGGCATTGTGCCCTACATCAGCCTGGGCAACGATGAGGCTTGTGGGATCATTGAACTGATCCGCATTTCAAATGCCAAAGGCCTAAGCATCCTGGAGCAGGCCCGGCTGATAGATGAACTCAAAAGCGTTCACCAGATATCCACTGCCGATATCGCAAGGCTGTTGGAAAAAAGCGCCTCTTGGGTCAGTGTTCGCACGGGCATCCTAAAGGAGATGAGCGAGACTGTCAGGGCCAAAATCTTTAGCGGCCAATTCCCGGTTTATTCCTTTATGTACACCCTGCGTTCGTTTATGCGCCTAAATTCAGTTAAGAGCGATGAAGTCGATGATTTCGTCAAATCCGTTGCCGGCATGGGGTTAAGCGTCCGTGACATTGATCTTCTGGCTCACGGTTATTTCAAGGGATCGAATGATTTTCGAGAGCAGATCAGAAACGGCAACATCTCCTGGGGATTGGAAAGGTTGAAGCAAACGCGGCCGCAGCCTGCCGATGAATGCACCAATTTTGAGCGAGGATTCTTAAATGTGATTGAAATAACGTTAAAATACATGCAGAAGCTAACGGCCCGCTGCCAGGACAAGCGATACAAGACAGGCGCTTTTTACGCCCAGGCCAATCTTTTGTCCGGCGGGATTATCCGGCAAATCGAGCCCTTCAGCAAAGCCATAAGGAACCTTCATGATCAAACCCGACAAGCGTAAAGCCATCTATCTGCTTCATCAGCAGGGCATGGGGGTACGCGAAATTGCGCGCCGTTTGATTATCAGCGCCAACACGGTGATGAGCATCATTGATCAGAAGGGGCAGATGCCCGAAACCATCAGAAAAGACAAAATCGAAATCGATCCGGAGCTTTTAACCAGGCTTTACGATACATGCCAGGGCCGCATGCAGCGAATCCATGAAAAGCTGACTGAAGAGCACGGCGTTTGTGTTGCCTATCCCACCTTGACCAAAATAATCCGGGATCTGGGTTTTGGTAAAAAGCCAAAAGCCAGGTGCCATAAGGTACCCGATGAGCCGGGCGTCGAGATGCAGCATGATACATCCCCCTACCGGATCAAACTGGGGGATAAATTTGTCTTGGTTCAGGGCAGTCTTATCTATTTTCGTTATTCTAAAGTCCGGTATCTGAAATTTTACCGCGCGTTTAACCGGTTTGCGATGAAATGCTTTTTTTATGAAGCGCTTACGTTCTGGGAGTATGCGGCGATAGTGTGCATCATCGACAACACGAATCTGGCGCGCCTTCACGGAACCGGCGCCAACGCCGTCATCGTGCCGGAGATGGCACAATTTGCCAAGCAATTCGGTTTTGAATTTATCTGTCACGAAAAGGGCCACGCAAACCGCAAAGCCGGAAACGAAAGGGGATTTTACACGGTTGAAACCAATTTCTTTCCCGGCCGCACATTTGAGGATCTTGAAGATATGAACCACCAGGCGTTTGACTGGGCAACCCGTAGAATGCCCAACCGCCCCGTGGGCAAAAGCCGGATGATACCGGCGGCCGCCTTTGAACAGGAAAAGCCGTATCTGATAAAACTGCCACCCTATGTGGAGCCGCCCTACCAGGAGCATGAAAGGGGGACCGACCAGTATGGATATATATCGTTTGAAGGAAATTTTTACTGGGTGCCCGGTACAAGGCGCGATGTTGTGAAGGCCCTATCGTACAGTGATCATTTGAAGATCTATCACCACCGGCAATTGTTGGGGCAATATAAGCTGCCGCGCGACGGCGCGAAAAATGAGGTGATTTATCCCGATGGCGTTGCGCGTCCATCGCAAAAACCCAAGTATCGCAAAAAGCCCACCACCAAGGAAGAACAACTGCTCAGAAAGGCCGCCCCAGAAATCGATGCCTATTTAAGTTTTGCACTTCCCGCAGGCGCCCGGCGGAAACATCGTTTTATCCGCGGGCTTTACGGATTGTACCGCAAGGTGGCCCTGCCGGTGCTTATCAAAACCGTTAAGCGGGCCTTGAAGTATCGAATCGCCGATATCGGCACCCTTGAGCGCATTGCCGTACTGCAACTGCGCAACGATGATATTGAGGTGCCGATGACGAAAATCGACCCGGAATACCAGAACAGGACCACTTATCTGGATGGTTACATTGCCGATGAGCCCGATTTGGATTTGTATGACAAGCTCGCAGAGGATGACGAAAATGACTGAAGAACTGATCAAAAAGCTCAAGTATATCCGTCTTCCCGGATTGCAGGCCAACTGGGATCAGTATCTGGAGAAAGCCCGAAATGGAAATTTCTCTCATGCCCGGCTGCTTGAATATGTCATCGAG
>JASFGZ010000593.1:0-3099 GCA_050123495.1 Desulfobacterales bacterium | reverse complement strand
AAACTGGATCAGCTCATAGCTGATAGCTCATGGCTCATAGGTTCTGGGTTTCTGGCAACCATAGAGGCTGATTGTTGTATCGTTTTATTGGTTTGATTGGGTTAATTTGTTCAATTGGTTCGGTTTAAATAAACCAATTCAACCCATGAAACGAATGAAACTAATCGAACAAATCACCGCAGAAAACCTCTGAACGTTGAACCTTTGAACCCGGCGACTGATTCCTGACGCTTGAAAGAAGAGTGAAACCCGAAAAATCAAAACAAAAACAAGATAAAAATTAAACTGTGTTTTTAAGAGGGAGCCACACAACATGTATTTAGCCCGGAAGAAAATAAAGGGCGTGACCCATTATTATATTCGGGAATCCTATCCGGATGGCGATACTTTTCTGAGTCGCGATCTGATCGATCTGGGGACCGAGCCCGCCAAGTATATCATTTATCCGGGCGGAAATGCATTTTACATCGATGCCGCCGTTGAGGCGCATTTAGATAAGTTAGGCGTCACCCTACAGGGGACTGAACTCGAAGACATTTTCTGGCGGTTTTTAGATCCCGATATTCAGCATGCACTTGCGTATTTTCGGCACAGAGAAAAACGCTCGCAAAAAGAAAATAAATCCAAAGAAAAGTTGGAAAATGCTAAGCTTTACGTACATATTTTCGACAGGCGCCGCCTGCATTATTTAAAATTTGGCCGCATGGAGCAGGGCTATCTGTGGCTGATACCACAAAAATTTTTTGATATTTTGCGCAACAAATCCAGAGACGAGATTGAGCAACAATTTTTGGACATGGAACAACAGTTAAATCCTCGAGAATACAAAGCCTATGCCTATGTCATTTTTAACATCAATCAGTTCTTTACAGAATCCTTTGCCAAAAAAAGACCTCAGGATTTAAAGCAGGGTGATGTTGATGAACATTTCATCGATGAAATTTGCAAGTTGAATCAGGATCAGGCATTCTGGGCCGGGATGCAGACCACCGCCAGCCTGCATGTGTATTTGATCAGATATCTTTTGATGTATTTTGATTATGATTTTGCCCCCAGGTCCTGGGTGGAAGATTACCTTCGCAATTTCATTAATAGTCGGCGCGATTATCAGTCACCCTTTAAAGCAGGCTCGGTTACCTTAAAGCAAGCCAGCTCCATTTTCGGTGAATCCAGAGAGACCCTTAAAAAAATGACTAGACAGGAGCTGGTGAGATTATTCCGGCGTAAAGCTCAGGAATTCCACCCGGACAAGGGCGGCAATCACGAAAAGTTTGTCGATCTAACCCACGCCTACCATGTGTTGTTAAGTACGAAAAAATAAACAAAATCTTACGATTGATGACACAGTTGTAAATAAAATTTTCAGAAATGAGCTATTTCATCATTGTCGCGCACTGATAGAGATTATTGAATGCTGAGAAAATCTTATACCATTCCCATCATTTTTATATCGATTTTATTTATCCAGGGCTGCGCCAGCCGGGTTACACATCAATTTATAACCGAATCACAAAGGCCTCCGGAATATGAGCGCTTTTTCAATGAACTGGATATGGCTGTAGATCAAGCCGGCGTCCGCAATGCGGCTGACTTTCGGGTATCCGGATTCCCCTACCTGCGTGCCAACCGCTTCCTCGTTTCCTTAAAAAGCAGGCTAAGCACTGGTGCTCAGAAAAAACAGTGGGTGCGCTGGATGCAGCGGCTGGATATCGAAGCGCGCGAAACAGAAATCCGGAATCTACCCGCATCAGCATTGGAAAAATTGGCTGCCGATATCGAAGATGGACCCGACCGTAATATACTTCACGAGAGGGCAATTGATTATTCGAACAAATTGTTGGCCCATGATCAGCTGCGCCCCGATTTTTATGCTGCATTACAAGCGGCGGTACAAAATTCAAGTGAATATTCAACCGTTATGCAGGTTTTCGGGTTGTATCCAATTGCATCCATACCGGTTGCTTTAGTGACCCACAGCGTCTTTGATGAAATTGCGCAATGGCATCAATTGCCGCCTGATCAACTACAAACACTGGGAAACTTAACCGTATATGGACCTGCAGAGGCTATCGATTTCTCAAGCGGGGATGTCCAAAAAATATTAGAACGATCAAAACAAAACCCGCTAAGGGTACCCATACCATCTGAAGCCGATCAAAGAACTTTATTGGCTGTTTTCGCACCGGCAATAATTCAGGATCTGGCAGCTGATTATGATAAAATCGGAGCGGTTGTTTGGGGCGATGAGCAGATCGAAATCAAACCCGACAGCCCCAAAACCTATTATTATTTGACCCACGCTTTTTACAAGGAAGAAGCGATTCTGCAGTTGAATTATGTATTCTGGTATCCGGCGCGCATGGGACCAAATTCACCCCGGATTGAAAGAGGCCGGATAGACGGTTTTACCGTGCGGGTTAGTTTGAATCCCGCAGGCATGCCTTTTATGGTGGATTTCATGAACAACTGCGGGTGCTATCATTCCTTTGTTCCCCGCAGAGAACAGATACGGCAAATTCTGCCATCCCCTCTGGCAATTGATGCGTTTGTACCGACCTGGATGCCGGATAACTTTCCCCAAGAACGCTTAGCCATGCGTTTAAATTCAGGATGGCATCAGGTCGAAAATATAGATGCCGGGGAAATACCCCCCCAATTCATTTCTTATGACCTGATTCCCTACAAGCAACTTGAGATGCTGACCAGATCCGACAAAACAAGCGAAAGCATGTTTACATCAAAGGGTATTGGAAAATTTTCTGAGCGGATTGAGCCGTTTATCTTTTTTCCAATGGGCATACCCGATATCGGCAGTATGCGGCAACGCGGACATCATGCGGTCAAATTTGTCGGTCGCGCCCATTTCGATGACCCGCATATCTTTGACCTTAACTTTGAATTTAATTAAAATGGGAAACGTAATGATGACAAGCGGCAGTTGCTTCGATTTTGATAAATCCATGGAGCGGCGGAATACCGCCAGTATGAAGTGGGACAAGTATAAAGGCAAAGATATTATTCCGCTGTGGGTTGCCGACATGGATTTTTGCTCACCGCCGGCTGTTATCGATGCGCTTCAGAGGCGAATCGCCCATGGGG
>JASFGZ010000592.1:0-3108 GCA_050123495.1 Desulfobacterales bacterium | reverse complement strand
ATTTCAGGAATTTATAGGTGTCAGGTGTCAGGTGTCAGGGCTTCTAGTCGCTGTCATCATCTGCCCTCTGTCTTCTGTTATCTGACACCTGAAACCTGAACACTGAAACCGGTGAAATGTGACTAGCCGGTGATCTCCAGACAATCCTTGGACACCATTTCATCAAAACTCACCGGATAACAGCCATCGAAACAGGCTTTGCAAAAATGTTGCTCCGGATTTTCGATTCCGGTTGACTGTAGCAATCCTTCAATACTGAGATAGTGTAACGAGTCAAGACCTAAGTAATCCTTGAGCTCTTCCACCGATTTGCGCGCCGCAATCAGTTCGCCGCGGGTGGAAAAATCGATACCGTAATGACACGGGAAGCGATGTGGCGGTCCGGCAACCCGCATGTGCACGCGCCTGACGCCCAATTTTCGCAGGGATTTTACCCTCGTCTTAATGGTTGTACCTCTGATGATGGAGTCTTCAATGATGATCAGATCTTTGCCCTTGAGGAGTTCTTTTACCGGATTCAGTTTAATTCGCACGCCGAAATCCCGCATGCTTTGAGTGGGTTGAATAAAGGTGCGGCCGACATAGTGATTTCGAATCATTCCCATCTCAAACGGAATACCGGATTCTTCATGATAGCCCAAGGCGGCATAAGTACCGGAATCAGGAAACGGCATTACCAGATCGGCATCCACGGGCGCTTCCAGGGCCAGGCGCTGCCCATGCGCCTTGCGTGTGAGGTAGACATTTTGACCGTAAATCGTGCTATCCGGTCGCGCAAAGTAAATAAACTCAAAGATGCAAAACGCGCGGTTCGGGGCCGCAGAGGTTTGAATGCTTTTAATTCCGTCTGCGCCAATAATGACAATTTCCCCGGCGTCGATTTCACGGATAAATTCAGCTTCAACCAGATCAAAAGCGCAGGTCTCAGATGCCAGGACGTAATGGCCGTTGAGTTTGCCCAGGCAGAGGGGTCGAAAGCCTTGGGGGTCTTTCACCCCGATGATTTCACCCTTGCTGGTTAACATGATAAAGGAGAACGCCCCTTCCAGCCGGGACACCGTTTCAATCAGGGCCTCTTCAAATCCTAACTTCAGATTTTTGACAAAAAGATGCAAAAAGATCTCGCTGTCCATCGTGGACTGAAAGATGGAGCCGGCCTGTTCGAGTTCATTTTTAAGAATATGGGCATTGGTAATATTACCGTTGTGAGCAACCGCATAAGATTTTTTGCGGTGGTGAACCCGAAACGGCTGGGCATTGGTCAATATGGAGCTGCCGGTTGTCGAATAGCGTACATGCCCTACGGCACTTCCGCCGTCCAGCTGGGCCAGTTGATCCATGTCGAAAACATCCGATACCAGGCCCATGCCTTTGTGCTCCACAATCTGCATATCCTTGGCGACGGCAATGCCGGCACTTTCCTGACCCCGGTGTTGCAGCGCATAGAGGCCAAAATAAGTCAGGGCCGCTGCTTCAGGATGATCATATATCCCAAAAACCCCGCAGGCTTCCCGCGGCTTTTCATCATCGACAGCGGAAACTTGATACTTACCTATAGACATTTTTAATGAGACCTTTTAAGTTTCAGAATTATATTCCTGCAGGGTCTTTACATTCAGCTTTTTTCCCCGCAGCCTTTGGATTGCTTTGTAAATCGCCATTCCGCCCGCAGTTGTCGTTGCATAGGGAATCTTATGCCGCAGGGAATTTCGCCGGATATAATATCCGTCACGCCGGGTTTCGCCACCGACCGAGGTATTAATTACCAGCTGGATTTCTGCATTTTTTATCGCGTCAACGACGTGGGGCCGTCCCCCGGAAACTTTATTCACGCGTTTATTGGCAATACCGTTTTCTACTAAAAATTTAGATGTGCCATGAGTGGCCATAATCTTAAAACCCGCATCACGAAAGCTGGCGGCCAGGGGCAGGACCGTTTCTTTATCATTATCGATCACGCTGATAAAAACCGTCCCCTTCGTCGGAAGATTTTGACCGGCTCCCAGTTGCGCCTTGGCATATGCGGAACCGAAATCTGAACCGATTCCCATGACCTCCCCGGTGGATTTCATCTCAGGACCGAGTAAAATATCCACATCCGGAAAGCGATCGAACGGCAGCACCGCTTCTTTAACCGATATGTGCTCGGGAACAGTTTCCGATGTTAAGCCCAGTTCCTGCAAAGTTCGACCGAGCATCACTTTGGTCGCCAGCTTGGCCAAAGGTACACCGGTCGCCTTGCTGACAAACGGGATGGTCCGCGATGCTCTCGGATTGACTTCCAGCACGTACAATTGGTCGTCCTTTAACGCATACTGGACATTCATCAAACCGACCACATTCAATTCAGCCGCCATGGCTTTGGTGGCCTGGGTCATTTGCGTGATAAAATGCGGTTCGATGTTGACCGGCGGCAGCACACAGGCTGAATCCCCGGAATGCACCCCGGCTTCTTCGATATGCTCCATAATACCCCCGATAATCGTGGTGCGTCCGTCGCAGATGGCATCAACATCAAATTCAAAAGCATCCTCTACGAATTTATCGATCAATACCGGATAATCAGGTGAGGCTTCAATCGCCAGGTGCGCAAAATTTTCAAGCGCGGCTTGATCATAAACGATCTTCATGGCCCGCCCGCCTAGTACGTAAGAGGGTCGCACAACCACCGGGTAACCGATGGCTTCTCCAACATGCACGGCCTCTTCGATGGTTAAGGCCGTGCCGTTGGCCGGCTGAATCAGACCGAGCTTGTTGAGCATCGTCTGAAAGAGCTTGCGGTCTTCGGCACGGTCAATGCTTTCGGGCTGGGTGCCCAGAATCGGAACACCGGCGGCGTGCAGTCCCACGGATAGATTTAGCGGGGTCTGGCCCCCGAACTGCACAATGACCCCCATCGGTTTTTCGGTTTCCACAATGTGAAGCACATCTTCTTTGGTCAGGGGTTCAAAATACAATTTGTCGGAAGTGTCATAATCCGTGCTCACGGTCTCCGGGTTGCTGTTGACCATGATGCTTTCAATGCCTTCTTCACGCAACGCAAAAGACGCGTGTACGCAACAGTAGTCAAATTCAATTCCCTGGCCGATCCGGTTGGGTCCGCCTCCG
>JASFGZ010000591.1:0-3113 GCA_050123495.1 Desulfobacterales bacterium | reverse complement strand
CGGCCCAGGGACAAAAGTTTTTTTTGACCCCCTGATAGATCACCGGCATAATCGTTCTTCAACTGGGAAAGCTGCAACATATCCAGCAGCTCCAGGGCTCGATTTAAATTTGCTTTTTCTGACTTTTGCACCCGCAAACGCATAAACAGGGCGCTGAAGGGATCCTCGCCGATCTGATCTTCGGCTGCCAGCAACATATTTTCCAACACCGTCATTTTTTCCGGTGCTTTGCTGACCTGAAAGGTGCGGCACAATCCCTTTTTAGCGATCTTATTGGGGGGCAGCCCGTCTATGCGCGCCCCTTTAAACAGGATCTTACCGCCATCCTTTTCATAAAAACCAGAGACCACATTGAATAGCGTTGTTTTCCCCGAACCGTTAGGCCCGATTAATCCCACGATACAATCATCTTCAACTTCCAGCGACACGCCATCCAGGGCCTTTAGGTTGCCAAAGCGCTTTTCCAGATTCTCAATCGTTAACATAAAATGGTTTTCCCCGTTTATTCGTAAACTTTTTTCTTCTCCTTTATCAAGCCTTCGGGTCGATACAAGAGAAACAATATAATTAACACACCGATGATCATCATTCTGAGCGCTGCCATAGAATCAGAACCCAGCGGCACATAATTGCCAAGAAACCGGGTTGACACATTAAACAGCTGGATAACGAGGGCCCCTATTATCGCTCCCTTGAAGTTGCCCCGGCCGCCCACGATGATCATCGCCCACATCAAAAACGTTTCGATGGGCTTGAAGTTCTCCGGAGAAATAAATTGGATATAAAACGCAAATAGCGCTCCGGCCAGACCCCCCACCATACCGGCAACAATCATGGCCTGTAATTTCAACTTTTGGGTATCTTTGCCCAGGCTCAAACACAGCTCCTCTTCATCACGGATGGCCTTAAGATTTCTGCCAAAGGGAGAGTTGGTCAGCATGCTCAAGAAAAAATAAACCATCATGAGGCAAACCACTACGAAAAGAAGGTAAAATACCGGATAGGCATCTTTTGGAATCAAATCTTTTAAAATTTGAGGAATACCCATCACCCCGAAAGGACCGGCGGTCAGCCAAGCTTCATTGAGTGCAACCAGCCGCACGATCTCTGCGCTGGCCAGTGTGGCAATGGCCCAGTAGTCAGACTTCAATGACTTGGTCGGGATGCTCATGATATAACCAAAAATGCCACCCAGGACCATTGCCGCTAGAAAAGCAACGACCACCGGCGCTCCCGCTTTAACCACCAAAAGCGATGACGTATAGGCCCCGATGCAAAAAAAGGCGACCTGACCAAAATTAATTAATCCCGTAAACCCCACCTGAAAGTTCAGGCTCATGGCCAGCAGGCTGTATATCCCAATCATGGTCAAAAGATAGATAATAAAATTAATGATGGGCATGCTATTTCTTCCTTAAAATTCCGGTCGGTTTGAAGAGTAACACGATGATCAAAATCATAAAGCTGATCGCCGGCTTATAACCGGTGCTGATTTGAATCGAACCGACATCGAAAAATCCGCCTAAATTAATGAGCGGCGCCAAATCAAGCGCCAATATTAAGTTTTCCGCAAATGCCAGGGTCAGCGCCCCCAACATCGCGCCGTAGGGATTCCCGATTCCCCCCAGGATGGTCGCGCAAAAGACCGGGATGATGACATCAAAGCCCAAACGCGGATAAAGCAGATGTTCCATGGCGATCATCGACCCGCCAATCACCCCATAGGCGCTGGCCAAAAACCACATCCGTTTGATCATCTTTTCAGAATCGATGGCACAGGCATTGGCCAAATCACTGTTGTCGGATATGGCGCGCAGCGCTTTACCGAACGTGGTGCGATGCAGCAACAGGTGAAAGGAGATCATTGACAGCAAACCGACCACAATGATCCCTATCTGAAGCGGCGTAATTCTGGCCCCCAGTATTTCAAAGGGTCTTTGAAGCGGTATGGCGTAAGTCTTGGTGTGGCTGGACCATATCAGTCGCATCAGGTTTCTTAAGGCAATGGCCGTACCCATGGAGGTTATCATCAGCGTTACCGGTTTGGCCCCAATTTTTCTCAAACGCTTAAAAATCGTCTGGTCGATCAATATGCCCACCCAGCCGGTAACAAACGCCGCCAGGATTATCGCCAAAACTAAATTTAAACCTAAAATGCGATTAAATACATAGGCAATAAGCGCCCCTAACACGGCATAATCGGTATGCGCAAAATTGGCGAATTTCAAAATATCAAACACCATCGTCAGCCCGATTGCCAACAGGCTCAATTCGGCCGCCCTCACCAGTGTATTTATGAGAATCTGTGCGATATCCATCTATTCATCCAACAAGCTGTAAATCATCACCAAAACACACCCTTGGCCGCAAAAACGCCAAACAATATGGATGAAGAAATAAATTATGACCCCATCGACTATAAAAACGCCGGTGGGGTCATCTATTCTTCTTTTGAATCGTATCTACATTGAGATGGGTTGCCTTAATTGGTTGTTTTCAAACCGGGTGTTTTGCACCCGGTTCCAACCGCAACGGTTAAAGCACTGACGTGCTTTTGCCTCTTCGGCCTATGGCCGAAAAGGCAAGCCACCCGCTGTGCGGGTGGTCGTTGGTTCAGAGAAACCCTAATATTTATAGGGGACAATTTTTCCACCTTTGACAATCGTCTCTTCATATTTTCCAAATCCCTGAACGCCGCCGCCCACAAAGCGTTTATCCCCTCCGGTAGATTGCCCTCTGTAAAAATCATCAATTTTCCACAAGGCATCTCGAATCTTTGCCGGATCGGTAGAATTGGCGAAATTGGCGGCCATGGCAATCATAATTACGGCATCATAGTTCATGGCTGCATAGGCGGTTATCGGGTCACGCCCCATCTTCTTTTTAAACTTTTCCGTATAGAGAAGACCCGGTGGCAGTGGCGTAAGCCCCTTGATACCTTCAAGGGCATCGGGGATTTCCTTGACAGCCGTAGCATAACTTGACACCATCTCGGGACAATACCAGGGCACTTTACTGACGTCCAGCAGTCCCATTTCATAAGCCTGCTTGGCCGTTACCATTCCTTCTTTGGCATACCACGTGCCGATGACGGCTTCCGGTTTTTTGGCAAA
>JASFGZ010000590.1:0-3114 GCA_050123495.1 Desulfobacterales bacterium | reverse complement strand
ATCGATGTCGGCCGCCAAAAAATTACCCAGGGCATCCTGGAACAGGCCCAGCCGAAACTGACCCCCTTTGGCATCGAACTGGTCGATGTCAAAATCAAGCGCATTAACTATGTGGAGGAGGTCAGAAAGTCTGTATACGGGCGCATGATTGCCGAGCGAAACCAAATTGCGGAGAAATTTCGATCCGAGGGCAAAGGCGAGGCCCAAAAAATTTTAGGTGAGAAGGAAAGGGATTTACAGGAGATTGAATCCGAAGCCTTTAAGAGAGCTCAGAGGATTAAAGGTGCTGCCGACGCCGAGGCAACCATCATTTACGCTAAAGCATATGGCCAAGACCCTGAGTTTTATTCTTTTGTCCAGTCGCTGGAAATTTACCGCGAGGCCCTGGGTAAAGACAATACACTTGTCTTGTCGACGGATTCGGAATTTCTAAAATACCTCAAAGGGTACTCAGAATAACGGCATGAAAAAAGCACCGTTTCAAGACGGTGCTTCTTATCAATTTTACAGAAAAAACTTCTGGGATGATTACTTGCCTTTTCTTCTTTGGTGACGTGTCTTGGCCAAAAGTTTCCTGTGTTTATGTTTTCTCATTTTTTTTCTGCGCTTTTTAACAACACTGCCCAACGGATCACCCCCTTCACCAAAATTATTGTCAACAACAGGGTAATCTCTTAACATAACTGACGGTTTGATGTCTATATCTTTTTTGGAATTGGAAAACAGAGACGGCTTATGCTATAGTAAATTGTCTGCAGAGAAAACCCTGCGAATTTTTAGCACGGAAAGCCTACCCCGTGCAAGCCGGAACCAAGCAGGCTATTATTGCGGTAACTACTGAAAACTGATCCTGCTCAAGTGAAACTGGAATGTTGGAATGCTGGAATGTTGGAATATTGGGTTATAGATTCGGAATAGGTCTATTTTTCAAAATTGAGATGCATTCCGATTAAACCAACCCATTTATCCACTATTCCATCATTCCATTATTCCAATACGATGAATCTGCCTGGTAGTGAGCATTGAACTTTTTTCGTCACAAGATGCATAAAAATTGCAACTAAGGTACTAGTATGGATAATAGTATTATCGTAACGAGCTTGGGAATCGGCGCGGCCATATTTGCGGGTCTGGTCATATTTTGGTTTTTTAACGCCTTTGTAAAACGAAAGTTGGGCGCAGATCAACAGCCTAAAATGGCAGCACCTTCCCAAAAGTCCTACTGGGAAGAAAAGCGCCAACACCCCCGAGTGGCAGTTTCCTGGTCGGCGGTGTTGGAACCGCCGCATGAACACCTCAGGGTTCAGCTAAAAGACATCAGTCTCGGGGGGGCATTTGTCGTCTGCGACAAGCCGTCGCCGCTAAAGGAAAAAATCCGACTCTGCATAAAAATACCGGATCAGGAGGAGCTTTTGCTAAACGCGCAAGTGGTTTGGTCAAATGCCAATGTTCCGCAAGAAAAGGTCATCAATCGAGGAATGGGCGTCAAATTTGTTCAAAACACAAATGAAGCTCGCCAGCACCTCGAAAAAGCCATTTCGATGCATCTAAAGGAAAATAAGACTTAGATGACCGTCTAACGCCGTTCATCACCTTTTTCAAACCTAAATAGGCGCCACACCGCGGGTTTCCGTGACAGGTTGCGGAGCCTCCCAACCGGCGCTGCAGCATAAATTCAGATTAATTTATGTTGGCTAAGCTGGAAAAATGCAGAACTTGAAGTCATTTTCGCCACAACAGATTAAAGTTGTCAATCATACGGTGTCGATGGCCGAAGAGCTTGTCAGTAATCATTACAAGATGTCTGCAAGCCAGTGGCTGCGCCCCAAATATGATGTTAAAACCCTTGTTGATCTGGCTCCCGAGGAAATTGTCCATGGTCCCTTTGCCCAAATTGTGCGTTATGAAGGCCATCGCAAAGATACCGCATTAGGTTCCGGCGTTTTCGACTATTACAAAATATGCCTTCAGGACCACGCGATTCATGCTGCACTGGAAGATGCATCTGACATGAAGCTATTTCCCTTTTGCCTCTATATCATCACCCATGAATTGATACATATCGTTCGATTCAGTAAATTTCTACAAAGCTTTGACGCATCCCCTCAGGAAAAGCTGACCGAAGAGAAACGGGTTCATGAAAATACCCATCAAATCTTGCGCCAGATACAGGTCTCGGGAATATCGGCCGTCCTTAAATTTTATAACAAATGGCGGCAACCCCTCGAGGGGATGCGGAATTGCTGAGAACCTATCTCAAAAATGCGTCTAAGTGTCCAGGGCTGTGTTGTCCCGCGAATTGAAATACTCACGTACTCCGTGTACGCTCCGTTTTCAATTCACAGCACGCCTTGATGCATACATTAATTTCTAAGATTAGATATGTATTCCCGCGTCAGCGGGACCCTGAACCCTGATCCACTTTTTTGAGATAGTTTCACGGATAAGCCCATGCGTTTATTCTTGACAAAGGGTTTGTTATGACGGTATAGGCCCCAACACCTGTGACTTGACATCACATCGCGGAAGCACCTATAATTATATAAGCCTATAAGCTTTACGTAATTTCGGGGGTTGAGTTCAATGCCAATATACGAATATAAATGTACAAAATGCGGCGAAATTGAAGAGGTCTATCAGAAATTTTCGGATAAGCCGTTGAGCAAATGCAAACTGTGTTCGGGAAAACTTCACAAGCTTATTTCTCAAAGCAGTTTCCATCTAAAGGGCACGGGATGGTATGTTACCGATTATGCCAACAAATCCGGGTCCAACAGCGCTGCAGTGCCAAATAAAAAAGATGAAACCAAAGCTGCCGATCGTTCAACATCTTCCGCTGAAAAGAAGACATCGAAAGCATCCACTGACCCATCCACCCCGTAACGCCATCTCGCAAATATATTTTTTTTATCCATCCTTATAGGGAAGACCGCTGTCCGCGATTCGCCTTCAGGAAAAAAATCTCAAACCGGCCTGAGGTGTTTTCGGTTCGGGACAGGTTCTTTCACAGCCCATAGGGGGGCCATTCGGGTCTTTAAAAAAAAATTGTTAAAAACATGAAAAAATTCAGAGAATGTCTCTTTACAAACAAGAAAGGGTGATTATGTTTCAACA
>JASFGZ010000589.1:0-3116 GCA_050123495.1 Desulfobacterales bacterium | reverse complement strand
GCCGGACAGGGCATTGTGGCTGAAACCTTGAATATGTCACAACTCGAAGGATATAAAACCGGCGGCACAATTCATATCATCATCAACAATCAAATCGGCTATACAACCCTTCCCGAAAATGCACGCTCCACCCGATACTCAACCGATATTGCTAAAATGCTCATGGTGCCGATCTTTCACGTGCACGGAGAAAATCCGGAAGCCGTTTTACATGTCAGCCGGCTGGCGGCTGACTATCGTCTGGAGTATGGCAAAGATGTGGTGATCGATCTGGTCTGCTACCGCCGATACGGACACAATGAAGGCGATGAGCCCTACTTTACCCAACCCCGGATGTATGACCGCATCCGCCAGCGGCCAGCGCTGCATCAGCTCTACGCCGACCAGTTAATTTCCGAAGGTATCGTCCGCCAGGATGAAATCGACAAGATGACTGCAGCCATCAACAACCAGTTGGAACAGGCCTATGCAAGCATTCACGGCAGTGAATGCCCCTTCCCCGAATCCCGGTTCTATGAAGAATGGGAAGGCATCAGCGTTGTCTACACCCACGATCCGGTACCGACAGAGGTCGATAAGGACGTCCTGATTTCGCTGGCGAAAAAATTAAACACGGTTACAGACGATTTTTCCATAAACCCGAAACTACAACGCCTGCTTAACAAGCGTTTAGAATCTGTTGATCAGGATAAAGGCATTGATTGGGCGAATGCCGAAGCCCTGGCGTTTGCATCCCTGTTGCAAGAAGGTTTTTCCATCCGTCTAAGCGGCCAGGATAGTGGCCGCGGTACCTTCAGCCAGCGCCACAGCACGCTGGTCGACATCCAGAATGAAAAGCGCTACATCCCCTTAAATACGATTAATGCAGATCAGGCCCGATTTTATGTTTATGACAGCCTTTTGTCCGAGGTCGGCGTGCTCGGTTTTGAATACGGCTATTCGCTGGCAGGGCCGAATAGCCTGGTTCTTTGGGAAGCCCAGTTCGGCGATTTTGTCAATAACGCCCAGGCAATGATCGATCTGTTTATCACCACGGGTGAAACCAAGTGGCAGCGTCTCAGCGGCCTGGTTTTGCTGCTGCCCCACGGCTACGAAGGCATGGGACCTGAGCATTCCAGTGCCCGGCTTGAGCGGTTCTTGCAATTGTGTACCGATGACAACATCCAGGTTAGCAATCCGACCACACCGGCCCAATATTTTCACCTGTTGCGGCGCCAGGTCAAAACACGCTTCCGCAAACCGTTGGTTATCATGACGCCCAAAAGCCTGTTACGCCACCCTCTGGCGATTTCAAACAGGGGAGATCTGTCAGCGGGTCAGTTCCAGCCTGTTCTGGATGATCCCACCGGCTCCAAACAGGCGAAAACTGTCTTGGTCTGCAGTGGTAAGATTTTTTATGAATTGTTCCAAAGCCGCAACGAATTAGATAAGTCAGATATTGCCATCGTGCGGCTCGAGCAATTCTATCCGTTTCCGCAATCACAAATTAAAAAGATTTTCCAAAAATATCGCCAGGCCGAGAAATGGTTCTGGGTCCAGGAAGAGCCGCAAAACATGGGTGGGTGGACATTTGTGCAACCGCGCTTGAGCGCCGCTGCCGGTAATTCATTCAGCTATATCGGCCGAAAAGCATCTTCCAGCCCGGCAACCGGCTTTCCCGGCCTGGCCAAATTGCAACAACAAGCGATTATCGCACAGGCACTGGGACCACCGGCAAGCAGCAAAGGCAAAACAGACGCAAAATAATTCCGGCCGGCTGGATTCCGGCCTCAAATCGCTGCCAGGTGTCAGCTTTCGCATTCCTGACACCTGACACCCGAAACCTGAAACCTGATAAGTATCAGTTACCAATTTAAAATACCGCAGCTAAATTGTAGTAAATGAAAAAGAGGCTATTATGGTAGTTGAAGTAAAGGTTCCCAGCGTGGGCGAATCGGTGACGGAAGCGTTGCTCGCCCAATGGTTCAAAAGTGATGGCGATACGGTCAAAAAAGACGATCCGCTTTTTGTCATCGAAACCGATAAAGTCACCTTAGAGGTTGTCTCCGAGGCCGATGGCGTGCTGTCGATTAAAGTTCAGGAAGGTGAAACGGTCGCCATCGGCGCGGTGGTCGGCAGCATTGATACAGCGGGAGCTCCGAAAGCCGCTGAACCGCCGCCGGTTCCGAAAACGCCGGAAATAAAAGAACAACAACCTCAAGCTGCCCCGCTCGAGAAACCGCCGGAAGATTTTTTGGAACCTTCAGCTCCGGTAGGGCCCGAACCGGTATCGCCGCAACCGGTGCCTCCGGCCCGGCCATTTTTGAGTCCGGAGGCCCTGGCGCCGTCTGTGCGCCGCCTGGTCGTTGAAAAAAAATTAGACCCCTCACAAATTGCCGGGACCGGACCCGGCGGAAGGATCACCAAAGGGGATGTTGTTTTATTTCTTGAGAGCACTCAAACACCGGCAGCTGCATCGGTTCCGGTTCCGGCGCCGAGCGTTACCGCCGTTCAAAAACCCGCTGAAGTCCAGCCGCAACCGGCAGCTGAAAAAATACAACCCGGGGAAGAACGCATCACGCGCAAACCCATGAGCCCCATTCGCCAGCGAATTGCCTCGCATCTGCTTAATGCCAAGCAAAACACCGCTATGCTGACCACCTTTAACGATATTGATATGAGCCGGGTGCAGTTACTTCGGGCGCAGTTCAAAAACAGCTTTAAAGAAAAATACGGCATCTCGCTGGGCATCATGTCCTTTTTTATCAAGGCTTGCGTGGAGGCGCTGAAAGAATTTCCCGAAGTCAATGCATCTATCGATGATAAGGACATCGTCTACCATCATTATTATCATATTGGTGTTGCCATCGGGTCGGAAAAAGGACTGGTGGTTCCCGTCATCCGTCATGCGGATCGGCTTAACTTCGCCGAACTGGAACAGGCCATTGTCGATTTTGTCGATAAGATCAATAAAAATCGCCTGGAACTGTCCGATCTTGAAGGCGGCACGTTTACTATCAGCAACGGCGGCGTTTTTGGTTCCCTCTTGAGCACACCGATATTAAACATGCCTCAGAGCGGAATTTTGGGGATGCACCGCATCGAAAAACGGCCCATCGCCATTGAGGATCAGATGG
>JASFGZ010000588.1:0-3118 GCA_050123495.1 Desulfobacterales bacterium | reverse complement strand
CTACGAACAACTAACGCTTTGATGCTGAGATACTATCTGAGTTGAGATTACAGAGCTTTGCCGCACTCATATCCAGCATATGCGGCAACCCCCCAACATCATCGGGGATAAAGCCCAATGATTTGCGCCAGATTTCATCATTTTCCATACACAGGTAGACCACCGCATTCGGCGCATGTTTACGGATACTTGTGATTATTCTTCGATAGATATGTATTCTTAGCGGCTTAAAATAGCGCATTTTGCCGTCCGGTCCGGTAATGAATTCTTCGTATACAATTTTGGAATCCGGAAACCGGTTCTGAATTACCGTTTTAACCGAAGGTGGAAAACGCAAAGTCCCCAGGCTGATCCACACAATGTTGTCAGCCGATACCTGCGAAAACAGATTCTCAATGACCTCAAGGTAATCTTCTTCACAGCCATCGTAAATTATCAGGGGATCAAAATGAAATGCCAGCGGATATCCCCAGGACTCGCATCTAGCAGCGGCTTTCAATCGGGCGGAAAGGCTGGCTGTCGCGCGTTCTTCAGTGCTGATGACATGTTTCGTATTCAAGGACCAGGCAACAATTGTCTTACGGTTATGTGCAAGGCTTTTTAATTGCTCGATAGCAGTCGTTTTTGTTTTTAGCTCGAGGACGGCATGGTTTTGGGTCGCAAAGCGTTGAACCAGAAGTTTGGAGACATCCGACCATAATTCCCAGATCAAACTATCGGTAAATTCGCCCGTGCCGATTCGAAGTATCTTTTTTTGCGATAGAACCGAGTCCAGTTCTGCCATTAAATCGCTGTGATTTACAAAATACTGAAGAATGGGCGGGTGAAAATAGGTCTGCAGGATACAATAGGTGCAATCCATATAGCAAAAAGTGCCGATGTGCAAAATTTGATAATCGCAACACGTATAATGACGTGTGCCCGGACATTTTTTTATGAAAGCCCCCCTGTTGGAGGTCAGGTAAAGTATTTCTTTTCCTCTCTGCACCGGATCGGCAGCCTGGGAGATCGTTTCATATACCTGTAGTGCGTTTTGAACGGATTCAGAAGGCACATTCAGACGAGACTGGATGGATCGTGTCGTTGGGTGATCGGCAACTTGTCTATCGATGAAAAGCTTAGATACGGGCATAGATTTTATCCATCAAGGATTTTACCAAGGCCGGGATGATGAATTATCTCTTCAAGCTTTTCTTTCAGGTTTTTCAATTCTTTTTGATTATCAAATCGAATTGTCATCGAGTAAGTCATCCCTTCAAAGTCTTTCGGTGGTATCAATTTAATATGTGGACCCAGCTTGAGCTGTTTGACAAACGCGTTGTATTGCGTTTCGGCCTTTGAAATCATCGGAAATCTGCGCCGCCGAAGATACGTTCGCACCTTTTGCCTTTTAACCGAACGATCTATCTCTGTATTTTCTAAAATATGGTTTAATGATTTTTCTGCCATCAGCTTTTGAATGGGAATCTCTTCGCGCAGTGAAATTTCTTCGAGCATTAAAAGCAGTTCTCTTTGCCTGTTTAATCCCACTTTAAGGTGATCGAAAAGCCGAAGGAGGGCTTGCCCATCCCCAGGGTTAAATCGATCAAGTTCCAGCGCCATTGACAGATCGATGACGTTTTTCAGGATGCCTTCTTGGATCGGCCGGCGCAGATCGCAAATTTTCTTTACTTTAGGGACAATCGAAGGGCTAAGCGGCAGACCCAATGCTGCGGCCGCTTCCGCTAAAACCTCCTTTTCAACGTCAGCAGCCATTAACAATTTCAAGGCCCTGGATGTTTCAATGAGATTCAATGGTCTTTGCAAGGCATTATCTGCAGCCGCCAGCCAGGCCATTTCGAAAAAACCGAAATTTTTCCCTAAAACTTTGGCGGGAACCTGAGTCCAGCCTATTTTCAGACAGGCGGCAATCCGGCGAAACCCGCAGACAATGACATATCCGGGCGGTTGGTATTTCAGCACCGGAGCGTGCATCAGCCCCAGTTTTTGAATGGACAAAACCAAATTATCTAAGTCTGTCTGAGTGGTAATGCGAAAGGTGGTATCTGCTGAATCAACGTCGGCCAGCATGACCTTTTGTAACGCCAGTGCCGGATCTAAAGGTATATCCTTGTAGACATTTTGGTTTTTGGATGACTTAGAGTCCATGACTGCTGCCGGTCAGTTGCGTTAATGCGTCTATGTATTTTTTGCGTGTTTCGGAAATAACATCTTCGGGCAGAGGCGGTCCGGGTGCTTTTTTATCCCAGTCCAACGTATTTAAGTAATCTCGCAAGTACTGTTTGTCATAGCTTTTTTGGGGCCCGCCCGGGCTATAGCTTTCCTTGGGCCAGAATCGTGATGAGTCCGGGGTTAGAATTTCATCGATCAGGATAATCTCGTCGTCTACCAGGCCGAATTCAAATTTGGTGTCGGCGATAATGATTCCCTTCTGATCAGCCAGTTCAGCTCCCGTTTTATAAATTCCAATACTGAGTTGTCGGAGATTTTCTGCTCTTGTTTGACCGATAAGCTTGGCGGCTTCCTCGAAATCGATATTAATATCGTGTTCCCCGTGTTCGGCTTTCGTCGATGGTGTAAAAATGGGGTCCGGTAACTGCTGTGATTCCTGTAACCCCTCGGGTAACTGAATGCCGCAGACGCTGCCCTTTTCGACATACTCTTTCCAACCGGAACCTGAAATGTAGCCCCTGACAATACATTCGATCGGCAGTGGTTGGGCCTTTTTTACCAGCATACTTCGATCCCGCAAGACCGCTGCGTATTGACGGCAGACTTCCGGAAATTGATCCACATCACGGGCGACAACATGATTTTGAATCAGCGACTGAACGATATCGAACCAGAACAGTGAAATCTGGGTCAGGATGATTCCTTTATCCGGGATGGGTGCCGGCATGACCACATCGAATGCTGAAATCCGGTCACTTACAACCATTAGAAGATATTCACCAAGATCGTAAACATCTCGAACCTTGCCGCGTTTTAAAAGCTTCAGCTCCGGAAAATCCGTTTCGCTGACAGGTTTTTTCATTTTTTCGGTCCTCCTTTTAGTTGAATATATACATAACTATTTATAATTATATATTAAATTCGTTAACGGCAGCAAAAAAAGGGA
>JASFGZ010000587.1:0-3121 GCA_050123495.1 Desulfobacterales bacterium | reverse complement strand
ACCCCATTCAGGTCTCCGGCCATCCGTTCACGACTGCCACTGGTTCTTCTGCCCAGACCGAAAAGTGTGTTGACTGCTCGATCACCCAGCCTACCGGTGATTGTTGAGGCTGCCGAACCGATTGCGGCACTGACTAAAAAGGCAACCACCAAACCAACAACCGCACCTGAAGGCCCACCTGCCAGGTAGCCCCAAATAAGTCCCATCACCATCAGATAGGGAAACGCCCAAATGGCATTTCTGAGGGTTAAGGCCGAGTCGGCCGAATTTACATATTTAAGAAGTCTCATATTCTTTCCTTTCCTGATTCCATAAGCTTTTTCTCTGTTTTCAAACTGACTTGAAGTGGTTTCAAAACCTCAGATCAGGTTCAAGGGCCCCCGCAAATTGCGGGATTTCGCAACAGATCTTAATATACCAAGGTGCTCAAAAGGCGCAGGCCGATCAAGAAAGCGCAGCATACATGGATATGTGAGCATTTATCGGAGGCCTGTGCTGCACCCCATTCCAAAAAATCAGATGCGAATCCCGCTTGCGGGGCAACGCAGCCATTGGAGCCTTTTGAGCCCCTTAAATATTCTTTCAATTAGATGCGAAATCCCGCTTCATTAAGCGGGGAGATGGGATTTTGAAACCACTTATAGAGAATACCACACGCGTTTGTCAGATCCGGTCAATTCACTGAAGGACCTTCTAAATATCAGAGTTGGAGGTTCAGGAGGTGTTGCAAACAGCTGCGCAAAGGCCGGGGTTTTCCTGGAAAGATTCGCCCAGGGCGGATGAGCCCGGCTGTTATATTTCATTCGAAAAATACCTTGCATTTTTTGTCTACAATGATTACAATAGAATACAAAAGAATACACCGGGGGTAATGTATGAGCAAGGCTATTTCAATACGGATTTCGGACGATCTGGCTTTGAAACTATCTGATATTGCAAAAGAAACAGAGCGATCCAAGTCTTTCCATGTCCAAAAGGCCCTGGAAACATACCTTGCCGAAATGGCCGACTTGCAGGTAGCGCTGGATCGACTGCATGATACATCCGATCCGATTGTCACGCCGGATGATATGAGGAAAGAGCTTGAGTTATAAGATAGCATTCAAGAAGTCGGTATTGCGCGACCTCAAGAAGATAGATAAAGTTCAGGCAGAAAGGATTCTAACTAGAATCGAAGAGCATCTGCCTGATAAGGCGGATAGCTTCCCATCCCTAACAGGGAAATTCGCGGGCTTGAGGAAATTTAGAGTCGGTGATTACCGGGTTATTTATACCATCATTGAGGACACAGCCCTTATTTTGAGAATCAGTCATCGGCGCCAAGCTTATAAATAGGCTGCAATTCTGGAACGATTGGGGCACTTCGCGCTCCCGTCTTTTGCCGCCTATGGCGGTAAAAGACAAGTAACCCGCTTTGCAGGTGGTCGTTGACTCCGCCACAATTCATGCTATTCGCAGTGGGATACCCGAAACGCACATGATCCCCATAAACTACAAAGCAAACAGATTAAAGTGACGGGTCATCCTTATGTCGAAAGGCAACGATATCGTTGTTTTTATCTCGACTCGAACCTCGACCTGCGGAGAATGCGGGCAGGAGCTCGGGAGCAGCGCCTGGATAACTCTGGGCCGCGAGAAAAACGCCCTTTGCCTGTCCTGCGCGGATCTGGATCACCTGGTGTTTCTTCCCTCCGGCGATGCCGCGCTCACCCGCCGCGCCCGAAAGTACTCCGGGTTATCGGCTGTTGTTGTGCAATGGTCGCGCGCCCGCAAGCGCTATGAACGGCAGGGTCTCCTTGTCGAAAACGAAGCGCTGGAGCGCGCAGAAAAAGAGTGTGCTGACGACGCGGATGCCCGAGAACTCGCCCGTGCAAAGGCGGCAGCGCGCCGGGCGGAACTGGATCTGGAATACATTCGCAGCTTTGCGGATCGTGTGCGCGAAATATACCCTTTTTGTCCTTCTTCAAGAGAGCATCTGATTGCCGAGCACGCCTGCCGGAAATACAGTGGCCGCGTGGGCCGCAGTGCCGCAGCCAAAGCATTGGACGAAGAGGCGGTGCGGCTTGCCGTAACTGCGCATATCCGGCATGCGGAAACAAATTACGACGATCTGCTTTTGAAAGGCATCGATCGGCGGGAAGCGCGTGAAGAAGGGTATTCAAAAGTTACTGATATACTTGATCGCTGGAAGCACGGTGGAACGCAGGACTAAAATGCCATAGTTCAGGAGGGATTAAAATGGCTATCCGGATTGTTCAGCTTGGCTCCCCCAGGAAAAAGGATGAAGGGCTCAGGGTAGGTACGGTTCGCAGACCGCCACGGGGTGTTCCGAAGTCGGATTATGCTAGGAAGAACTTCTATGATGTTTGGCTCCCCAACCTTTCGCCCAGTCCAGAGTTGATGAAGGAAGGTAAATCGGCGCAAGACGACAGATCATGGGCTTTATTCAGTAGAAAGTTTCGTGCGGAAATGAGCAGGCCGGAGCCTGGTAAGGTTTTAGACCTCCTGGCTGCGCTGTCCCACCAGGCGCAACTGTCTGTGGGGTGCTATTGCGAAGATGAAAGCAGATGCCATCGGTCCATTCTCAGGGAGTTACTTGAGGAGCGTGGGGCGGATCTGATATAGACATCAAAACAGCGCATTGGCGGTAAGTCCGGCCGATTCTCCTGATACGCGGATAATTTATTGAAGATAGCCCACCGGTTTTCATTGGGATTATGAATTTATGACGGACGACCTCTTTATCCCTTCCAAATGTCAATATTTCACCAACGTCCCCATTTTTATTTTCTATGGAGCGTTCTAAGACTTTCCTCCTAGTACTTTTGTATTAAGAAATTCCTACCACAAAATTAGCGAGTTTTTTTCACTTCTTAAGTTGTTTGCGATTCCCTGGAATATACTGTATATAATTGATTCTATTTATTATTTTACTTTTATCATAATTTGGCACAGGTATTGCTGCTGATAGATATAGCCTGACAGGCTTCTCTCTCCTCCTTTCACATTTAGTGATTGGCTGTAAGCTTGTCGGTTTGGTTCCATAGTCGGGGGTGGGATTTCAAGTGATATTTCTTGGGGAAATATTTTTTTGGTCCCGCCCCCTTTCCCCGTAAACCGG
>JASFGZ010000586.1:0-3136 GCA_050123495.1 Desulfobacterales bacterium | reverse complement strand
GACCTACAAGTCCCTGGAATTCAAACCCAGTTTGCCGGACCGCATGTTTACCTTGAGCAGCCTGAAGCAGCGCAGGAGGTAGCCCTTGTCCATTGAAACCAAAATGGCCTGGCGCAATATCTGGCGTAATCCCCGGCGCACCATCTTAACCGTATGCGCCATCACATTTGCCTCGGTTTTGCTGGTGTTTATGCTGTCCTTCCAGTTCGGCAGCTATGAAACCATGATAAACACGTCGGTGAAGATCAGCACCGGACACCTGCAGGTTCAGGCCGAAAAATACCAGGAAAAAAAGAGCATCCGGTTTGTCATACCCGAACCGCGGGCCATTGCCGACATAGTGGATCATATTCCTGAGGTGGCCGCCTATACCTTCAGAGGGCAGGCATTTTCACTCATTTCTTCTGAAGATAGAACATACGGGGTGATGGTGACCGGAATTGATCCCCAAAAAGAGGTGAATGTTTCGCGATTAAAAAAGCTGGTGCAGGCGGGAAATTTTTTGTCGGCAGACGATGTCAACCAGGCGCTGGTGGGAAAACTGCTGGCGAAAAATCTGCGGGTGACGATTGGTGACGAACTCACATTGCTCGGTCAGGGGCGGGACGGATCGATTGCCGCCACTATGGTTCAGGTCAAAGGGATTTTTAGTTCGGGCATCGACGCGTTTGATCGCTCAACAATGCAAATCCCGCTGGCCACCTTTCAGGATGCTTTCAGCATGGACGGGGCGGTACATGAAGTGGTGGTCGTCGGAAAATCATTAGCGGATATATCCGGGATAAAAGCCAAATTAAAGACCGCCCTTTCCGGCCTCAACAGTGACAAGCCTCTGAAAACGTTGGACTGGCAGGAACTCATGCCAGGTTTGCGGCAGGCCATTGAAATGGATCTGGTCAGCGGGCTGATCTTTTACGGCCTGCTGATCATTGTGGTGGCATTCAGCATTTTGAATACCTTTTTGATGGCGATCTTCGAGCGCACCAAAGAATTCGGGGTGATGATGGCCATTGGAACGACCCCCCGGCGTTTAACAAAGGTGCTGCTCATTGAATCCATGGCGATGACTTTGATCGGCATTATTGCCGGGATTATACTCGGAATTGGGATCACATATTATTTTCAGGTTCACGGCATTGATTTTTCGGGTGGATCGGAGCTACTGAGTCAATTCGGCATCACCGGCAGAATGTATCCGAAACTGTCGTTGCTTTCGGTCTCCATCGGCCCTTTTATGGTGCTGTTTTTCACCTTTTTTGCCGCCTTATATCCGGCGCTGAAGATTCGGCGGTTGAGACCGGTTGAAGCGATGACAGCGGTTTAAAATGTGGATTTCGGAATGCGGATTGCAGAAGTGGATTACCGAAGTATCGTTAATATTAAATCCGAATATCGAATTTCGAATTTCGAAACAATTTCGAATTACCAAAATTAAAAGGACCGAAACGGAATGGGTGATCAAAAGCATTATAACTGGTTTGTTTCGGTCATTGGAACATTTGAGTTTAGGATTTGTTTCGGATTTCGTGCTTCGAATTTCGAATTTAGCGGACAAACTGAAAGGTTTTGAACCAGATTTGTACAGATTAGGCATTTCTTATGTATTTACAACTCGCATGGCGTAACATCTGGCGAAATCCCCGGCGCACAACCGTCATACTGGCGGCGGTGATCATCGGGGTATGGAGCATGATCTTTCTGGGCGCCCTGATGCGCGGGATTGCTGTGGGTATGGTCAAAAACGGGATTACCACCCTCACCGGCCACATCCAGATTCATCACCAAGGCTATCGTGATGATCCGGCCATCGAAAAAAGCATCAAGGGTGGGCAACTGCGGGTTATTGAAAAGGCCTTAAGCAAAAATTTGCCACAAGGCGCACAGTGGAGCAGTCGGGTGCGTGTAAATGCCATTGCCAACAACGCCAGACACTCAAGTGGCGTAACGATGGTAGGCATTGACCCCTTAAAAGAAGCGAATATTTCATTTATTGGATCGGCCATATTCAGAGGGAACTACCTCGCTCAGGACGATTCAACTGGCATACTTGTCGGTGAAGCCTTGCTCAAGAAGTTCGAGACCAAAATCGGGCGCAAATTGGTGTTGATGTCCCAGGATATAGAGCAGGAAATTGCATCCCGCGCCTTTCGCATTGTGGGTGTGTTCAGAGCCGAAATGGAATCCACCGAGAAACAATTTGTTTTTATTACCCGGTCAGCCGGTCAGAAAATGCTCAGACTGGGCAGCGGCATTTCTGAAATCGCCATTCTTTTGCCCCATGGATTCGAAAACCTCGATGTCTATAAGAAATTAAAAGCAGCCCTGCCCTCGGATCAATTCGAGATCCATAGCTGGCGGGAACTGCTGCCCTTTCAGACCGCCTATTTAAGGATACTCGATGGATTTATGTGGTTCTGGTTTTTGGTGGTTTTTGTGGCCATGGGATTCGGCATCGTCAATACCACTTTGATGGCGGTGTTCGAACGCATGCGAGAATTTGGACTGATGAAAGCCCTGGGAATGAAACCCTGGTGGATTCTGCGGGAGGTTCTGGTGGAATCCTTTTTACTTTTGATCTGCGGCTTGATCGTCGGGAATCTTTTGGGTTTTTTAAGCATTACCGCCCTATCCGGAAGCGGTATTGACCTTTCTGCCCTGGCAGCCGGCGCGGAATATGCCGGCATGTCCCGCATTATCTACCCGGCCATTGCGACCAGGGACGTAATGGTGGCCAATTTGACCGTGTTGTTGCTGGGCCTGCTGGTGAGCCTCTATCCGGCGATAAAGGCCTCCCGTTTTACACCGGTACAAGCGCTCTCTCATATTTAACCAGATGAATGATCTATACAGAAACGAATTTCAATACGGCTTTACACGCCATGGTGGCAAGCTCGAAATCCGAAGCACGAAATCCGAAACAAATCCTAATCTCAAATGGCCTAAATTCAAAACTTTGAACATTGGGATTTATGATTTTGAGATTGTTTCGAATTTCGCCCTATTTTATAAAATCAGGCGTGCTTCGGATTTTATAACAACTTAATGTAGGATATAAAAATGAAAATTGTGGAATGTGTCGATGTCAACAAGACCTACCGGCAGGGTCAGGTGACGGTCCAGGCATTAAAGGATGTCA
>JASFGZ010000585.1:0-3137 GCA_050123495.1 Desulfobacterales bacterium | reverse complement strand
TTTCCGCATTGCATCAGCAATGTTAACATAGATGTTAACTTTGTCAAGGTAAAAAACTGGATTAATTTTTGTTAAGCAGCAAACAAAAAAATGAAAAACTATGAGATTTGATAACGGAAGGTGAATTTATACAGCAGGTTAGATGTATAGCCGTAATCTAAAATTCAGCTAATTTGTGGATTGCGTTATCTAATATATTACTTCGGACCCACAGCGGCCTATAGCTGGTCTTCAATCCCCAGCATCTGGACAAATCCCGCAACGAAGCGTTGCCAGAAGGTGGATTCGGGCTCCATGGTGTAGCGAACCTCTTGGCCGTCCTTTTCGGTGATCCAGACCAGATTCCCGTCGTCATCCAGCTTCACCCGGTAGCTGTTTGCCGGCAGCACCCCCTCGTCCATGTAAGCAATCACATGCTGTGCCAATTCCTCGCTCTTCATATAAAGAACAGCTTCGGTGTTGATTTCTCCCGCGCGCGGGTCCATGTTAAGGCTTCCAATCAGTACAGAGTCCTGTTCGAAAACGATGGCCTTGGTATGCAGGGCAGCCCTGGACCTGCCACCGGCGAAATACCGTTTTTCCGTGACCGTTTTAGAAACCGCATCGGGCCGCAGCTCGTATATTTCCGCGCCGTTTTCGATCAGTGGTTTGCGGCCCGAGGCATATCCTCCGTGGGCGGCCACCACGTCGTTGGAGGCCAGCGAATTGGTCAGTATACGCACCCGCACCCCTTTTTCAACTAGCTTTTTTACCATCTGAATGCCCCGCTCCCGAGCGACGAAATAAGCCGACTCGATCAGCAGCTCTTTGTCCAGGGTCTCAAGCTTGCGGTATACCGCCTCTTGTATGTCGTCCACCTTCTCGCCTTCAGCGATAGAAGACGGATCGTCCCAGATCACTCGCCCCGGTGACCAGATCAGACTGTCGCGAATCTCTCCGAGCAGCCCGATGCGGCTTTCGACATCCGCGTCCAGGGGGTAGGGATATTTTTCTTTGTTAACCTTTTCGCGCAATATCGCCACCGTTTCCCTGAGGTCGGCCTCTGTGTAGCTCCCTTCCGTCAGCGCAGCAATAGGGTAAGACCAGTCCCCGTTCCAGAAGTGGTCGAACACCTTGGAAACCTCCCGCACAATCGGCCCTGCAGCACCAACATCCAGGTCCCGAAAATTGGTGCCGGGCTGGACTCCAAAATAGTGGTCCCCGATATTGCGCCCGCCGACGATGGCCAGCGCATTATCCATCACCACGAGTTTGTTGTGCATCCGGTGGTTGACACGGTCAAAGTCCGTTAGGAAGCCAAAGAGACGCCAACCACGGTGAGCGAACGGATTGAAGATGCGGATCTCGATGTTCGGATGCGCATCCATGGTGGCGATGCGCGAGTCCCTGCCCTCAAGGGTGTTGTCGTCCACCAGTATTCGGACACGGACTCCCCGGTCAGCGGCCTCGACCAAGCGCAAGGCAAGAATCAAGCCGGTGGTGTCGGGTTCCCAGATGTAATACTGCAGATCCATGGTCTTCTCTGCAAAGGCGGTCATGGCGATGCGGCTCGTAAAGGCTCGCCGTCCTTTTTGTATTAGCGTAAAACCCGATTTCCCGGGGTGCCGCAGCGCCGCTTCCTCAAAAAACCGTCCTATTGAGGTGGTGTTATAGTTTGCAAATGCCGTTGAAGGTGTTCGCTGGACATCCTTGGGCAATGTCGTTGCACAGCCTGTTAACATCAGGAGAATCGAAAGGAAAACCAGCGGAAATCCCAAAAAATTGACAGCCGCGGCTGGTTTTCCATGGAAACAAAAGGCTTTTCGTTGATAAACAGGATGATAGTAGTCGGCTTTTTTCATTAAGCGATTGTATTTCATGGTTCTTATTCCTTCTGGTTCCCAGGCCATCAATGGCAATCGCGGCCCCTAAGGGAAATGATATTGTACTCCTTAGTGCCAATATTGTCCTTAAAACCGGCCAGAACGGCATATGCAGTTGGATTATTCAAAAGGGTATTATAAAAGATATGTGAACGGAAGTTTAGTGGCTGACGATTACCTCTCTGACTTTTTGGATATTTTCTCCGCGCCGAACCAACTGGATGAACTACTATGAAAAAGAAATACCAGTCCGATGATATACAATGCAGTTTGTATAAACGCTAATAGTGCGTCAACTGGATTGTGGGAATACGATGCAAAGGCCGGTAGGATTACTAAAGGGATGGCAATGATAAATATTACCCCCAGCAACCACCGTGCCCAGTTCCTGCCCTTGTTGAGTTGGTAGATCAAGTACAAGGAGCCAGCGTAGATAATAAGTTTGGTATAAATTAGAAAATGGGGCGATCTCACATCAGCATGGCGTATTATCGTCACGACGGCCCGAATAATTCCAAGGCCGACTACCAGATAAAAAAATTTTGCCGCGAGAGTAACCTTTAACGGCCTTTCCGAAAGCGCTTTGGTTGGCATCAGAACCTCCTATTCTTCATCGTACCTGTGGGTTAACCTTTGATACGGTTACATTGCGCTGTGTTTTCGTGAATCAATTGTCTATGGCCTTATTTCGATTGGTGTTCCATGATCGGCGGCTGTGCTATGGTTTGATCTCTATCGGTGTACCGGGTTTAACCGCGTTCCACACTATTTCCATGTCTCTGTCGCTGAGAGCAATGCATCCATTGGTCCAGTTGAATCGTTGAACGAGAAATGAAAGCCGACCATAGCCGTTTTTCTGGCCATGGATCATAATATCACCACCGGGGTCAACACCACGTTTGCGGGCTTCTTTGCGGTCTTTTGCATTGGGGTACGAGATGTGAATCGATTTGTAGTATGCGCTGCCCGGGTTTTTGTGATCGAGGATATAGCGACCCTCCGGGGTGCGCCCGTCGCCCTGTTCCTGTTTGTGCCCCTTGGGGTTAGAACCAAATGAGACCCGGAAAGAGGCAAATGGTTCTCCCCCTTGCAACAGGTAAAGCCGCTTTTCGCTTTTGATAACGAGCACTGCATCCGCTTTTTGTGCACCCATTACGTTTGTCGTCTGTAGTATGAACAACAGGGCAATGAGCACATATTTATAATAGGAAAAGACGCTATTCATTCTTCTTCGGATATCACGATGACAGGAGTACCAACAGGTGCCCAGTCAAA
>JASFGZ010000584.1:0-3138 GCA_050123495.1 Desulfobacterales bacterium | reverse complement strand
ACAAATAACTTTAAACGGAGGTACCATTCATGACGAAAAAGGTTTCCGGTATCTTCGCACCGGTCACAACGCCTTTTGTCGATGATGCGGTCGCGTTTGAACGGTTTAAAGAAAATATTAAAAAATACAGCCAAACACCGCTAAATGGTTACCTGATCCTCGGCAGCAACGGGGAAAGCAAGAGCCTGACCGAGGATGAGAAATTGAAACTCTTGGAGATTGTTCTGCAGGAGAAAGCCGATGGCCAGCTGGTGATGGCCGGAACCGGTTATGAATCCACGCACCAGACCATCGCCTTTTCAAAAAAAGCACAGCAGCTTGGAGCGGATCTGGTTTCGCTGGTAACCCCGTCTTACTTTAAGAAAAGCCTCACCGATGAGGCCCTGATCGGCTATTATACCCAGGTGGCCGATGCGCTGAGCATTCCTGTTTTTGCCTATAATGCGCCCGGGTTCACCGGTTTGACGCTGTCGAGCAATGTGATTGAGACCATTTCACAACATCCGAATATTGGCGGCATGAAAGATACGTCTCCGGCCGGAATCGCTAATTATCTGGAAGTTTGCAGCGACGATTTTGATATTCTGGCCGGCAGCATGAACACGCTTTTCATCGGACTTTCCCTGGGTGCTTCCGGCGGCGTCATCTCGTTGGCCAATGCCTTTCCGGAGCCGTGCTGCCAGTTGTATGACGCATTTATCGGCGGCGATGTGAATGGCGCCCGCCGGCTGCATTCCAGGCTTTTCCGCCTGAATCAGGCGGTGTCCGGCGCTTCCGGTGTTGCGGGCGTTAAATATGCCATGGAGCTGGGGGGATATTTTGGAGGAAATCCGCGCCTGCCGTTGCTTGCGATAAAAGACACAGACAAACAACGCATCAAAAATGCTGCCGAAGGCGCAGGGTTGCTGTAAGCCTTTGTGAAGCCACTTGTAGGAATGTCAGGGAGGATAGGCAACCATGAAGACAATCGTCCTGTCAGAATACAATCGGCCGCTGGAAATCGACGATAGAGAAATACCGCGGGTTGAATCCGGCGAAGTCCTGCTGAAAGTCAAAGCCTGCGGCATCTGCCAGACCGATCTTAAAATCATCAGGGGACCATTCCACCGCCGATTGTCACCTTACCCCATGTGCTGGGCCATAAAGTGGCCGGAGAAGTGACCGCCGTGGGAGATCGGATCCGCGGTATCCAGGCAGGCGATGTCGGTGTGGTTTACGGCTATATTGCCTGCTATGATTGCGACCTGTGCTTGAGCGGAAGAGAAAATATTTGCAATCACCTCCAACGCATCGGCTTTGAGCGCGAGGGCGGCTTTTCAGAATATTTAAAAATCCCGGCGTACAATTTTTGCGCCTTCAGCAAGGAGATAGCTATTGACGAAATGGCCATATTGGCAGATGCCATCGGAACCCCGTACCATGCCGTTACCGCTTTAGCAAAGGTCCGCCCGGGGCAGGCCATTCACGAACAGTTTGAAAACCTGGGGGTCGGACTGGATGAAATCGAGATCATTATTTTCACCCATCTGCACTGGGATCATTGCTATAATGTCGAAAAGTTTTCCAAGGCCAAGCTCTATCTCAGTGAAAGAGAATACCGCTTTGCCTTAAACCCGATACCCTTCTACATGAAGTCGTATGAGCATCCAACGCTTGGCATCGGCTGCCCCTGGGAGGAATGCAAGTTCAATCTGATCAAAGATGAGGAAGAGGTCGTCGAAGGGATTCGCACGTTTCAGACACCCGGGCACAGTCCCGGGCATATGGCCGTAGCGGTTCAAACCGAGAAAGGTATATATGTTTTAGCGGGGGATATGGTTTTCATTAGAGAAAATCTGGAACCGGATGAAGAGACCGGGTGGCCCTTTTATCCGCCGGGAAGATTTTATAACATTTTGGAGTTGTGGCACAGTATCGAGGATGTCATCCGCCGGGCGGATTACGTCATGTTGACCCATGATCCTTCTCATTTTGAGCAGGAAATATATCCATAGGAGGAATTGATACCATGAAAAAAATTGCGATCGGATGCGATCCAAATGCGGCTGATCTGAAAGAGGTCGTCAAACAGCATTTAACCGACCTGGGTTATGAATATGAGGATTATGGAAGCGACGATCCCATCTATGCCAACGTGGCCATCAAGGTGGCGGAACAGGTGGCAGCCGGTGTCCATGAGCGCGGTATTTTGATTTGCGGAACCGGAATCGGCATGTGTATCACCGCCAACAAGGTACCGGGTGCTTATGCCGCTCTGTGTGCAGATGCATATTCCACCGAGCGATCCGTCAAAAGTAACAACGCCAATATCATGACCATGGGTTCCCAGGTGACGGGCTCGGAGCTGGCCAAGAGCCTCGTAAGTATCTGGATGGCATCCGAATACGTTCCCGGTGGCCGTTCGCAGCCGAAAATTCAGCGCATTTACGACTACGCCAAGGATTCCTCTCAGGAAGGATAGAAGCGATTCAAAGTGACTAAAGTGAGCTGTAGTGCCTAAAGTGCTGAAAGTTTTGGTGTCGTGTCGCGCAATCTTTTTTAAAATGGCAGAATTCATCAACTTTAGTTCACTTTAGTCACTCTTTATGGTCGATCAGGTTCCGAATTCTTCGATGGCTGCCTTCAGCTCAGGGTGCGTTTTGGCGTATTCTTCAAAAGAAACGTTTTCTTTAAAAGCTTGCCAGCCCTGAAGCAAACTGGCGGCCCCGGCTTTGGGCCCCATGGGATGTCCGAAGACGCCCCTTCCCGGAACAATTCCAAAATCGGTCGTTTTCAATGTTTCATAGAGCTCACCGGTGGAGCCGGCCCATTGACTGCCGGCGGGAACCGGCAAGGCGCGTTTCATATGCCCTAAAGGCGTTAAGCATTCGTTTACATTTTCAAATACTTCCGCATCAGATGTTTTCATGCGAGCCCCGAAGCCGGCCAGTATAATGGCGTCAAAACCGACCATGCGTTGCAGCTTGGTGATCAGTTTCGTATCGACACCAAAGTTGGGCATCCGGGTAAAGGGTGCGATGAAATCAAAGTGGGCCACTAAAGGCACCTGGGTGTGCTTGCGCACCATGCGCACCGCACTCAACCCAACCGTCATGGTGTTGAGCATCAGGGCATTGGCGCCGTTTTGAATCGCGATAT
>JASFGZ010000583.1:0-3139 GCA_050123495.1 Desulfobacterales bacterium | reverse complement strand
TGCCCATCAAAACGCCGTGACCGCAATAAGGAATCGACAAAATAACGCAAAAAATCAACAACGTCCGTTAAATTATCGTCTCCGCAATATAGGATGTTCTCCTTTTTTGCCTAGCCGGGGGCAATACCTTCGGCTCAGCTATAAAATAATTTAATACCGATAAAAACAGTTAATAGTTTAGGAACCCTGTTTTTAAATTCAACATCGGCTACCGCTTAACAATTAGGTAGCGTTAGAGCCGTTAAAAAAATTATAACTATCTATAATCATTATATTTATAACTTTAGTCATCTTGAGGTGTCTTCGTGAGCGGAGCTCACTTTTGAATTCAGGCATTAAAAAATGGATTGGCATCAAAATTGCTGTAATCCTGACAAACAGAAATTGGAGATGAAAACCATGCGCAAAGAATCGGGATTCAGCTTAATGGAAGTGATGACAGTTATGGGCATTCTGGCCATTCTGGGTGCGATTGCCATACCCGGGTATCTAAGCTGGCGTGACAATGCCCAGCTGACAAGTGCTGCACAGGATGTGTATTCTATCTTTCAAAAGGCCAAGATTGAAGCGGCCAGACGAAACGTTATCGTGGCAATTACTTTTGCCACCAATGTCGCGACGGCCTACGTGGATTCCAACGGAAATTTTGCTCAGGACGGCGGTGAAAACGTTATTAACTCAATCAATTTGTCACAATATCCGGGAATTAATTTAGATACATCTGAGGGAGGCGGAGACGGCATCACCTTTGCCAACCCGGATGACACCATCGCCTTTGCACCCAATGGATTTCCCCTGGATAATACCGGTTCCCTGACGTCCGGAACGGTATTTCTGATAAACCGAAAAAGCGTAAAAGCCAGCATCCGCATATCACCGGCCGGCAATGTTGGTATTAATCGAGCGGGTTGAAGCAAATAAGGAAAAGATGACCATGTTCAGGTACACAAACAAAAAAGGTTTTACCTTAATTGAACTTGTGATTGCCATGGCGGTTTCATCTGCGGTTATGGCAGTGATTTATAGCACCTACCGGGCCCAGCTAAGATCCAATGTGACCCAGCAAGCCCTGATCGAAATGCAGCAAAATGCCCGGGCCGCCATGTATGCCATGGAAAGAGATATCCGGCTGGCGGGTTATGATCCCACCGGCGCCACCGGAGCAACGATTTTAGTTGCAAATAGTGCCGAAATACATTTTCAGCTGGACCGTAATGGAGATGGGGACTTTGTGACCGGATTGCCCGCGCCGGATAACAATGACCCCAATGAGGACGTTCGTTATGCGTTAACCGGCACCGGAGATCTGGGCCGGGAAATTTGGGGTACCGGGCTTGAAACGGTCGCCGAAAATATCGAAGTGCTGGATTTTGTATACTTCAAAAGAGAAACCGATGGAAGTTTAACCAGACTGGCCACGCCGGTGGCGTTTGCTGAGTTGAACGATATCTATTCCATTCAGATAACCATCATTGCAAGGTCCGGAGATAATGTACCGGTCCTGATGATGAAGCATACCGATCGTCGCACTTACACCAACCAGCAGGGTGACCAATTGCTGCCTCCGCCGAATGACAATTTTCGACGAATCTTATTAACGGCTGACCTCTACCGCCGCAACCAGGGTCTTTAAAAAGGAAACATGATCAATGACGTCAAAGAATTTGATTGCAATACATAAGCGCACTGAAAACCGCAATCGGGGATACACCCTCATGGAAGTCATGATTGCCATTGCCATATTTTCCATCGGCTTTATGGCAGTCGGGAGCATGCAGATTATGGCGATGCGCACTGGTGTGAGCTCCAGAAATCAAACCACGGTGCTGAGCATTGCAAAAGACCGCGCCGAAGAACTCGAGGCGCTGCCCTTTACGCATGCCGATCTGGCCGGTTCGGCAGCTCCGGGAACCACGCACGCGCCGGCTGCCGACGTCGACGGGATCGATAACGATGAAAATGGTGTCGTCGATGACGAGGCCCCCGGCACTGGTCATGTAACCATCACCTGGAATGTCATCGATGATCAACCGATTGCGGGCACAAAATCCATCAGAGTCACGGTCAACCGAACAACGGGTGCCGGAAGTCAGCGAAACGCGACACTCGATTTTATCAAGGCCAATATGTAAATCATAGCGCCAATAGCCTTAGGCTTAACCATAAAGGATTCAACCCAATGAAAACATCAAGCGCAATTTTAAAAAATGAAAAAGGATCGGCCATCATTGCGGCCATGATGATTCTGGTGTTGCTGACAATCATTGGTATCGCCGCCACCAACACCAGCACTTACGAGTCACAAATCATCGGCAATGAGCACCGCTACCAGATCGATTTTTATGTGGCCGACAGTGGCTGGAAGGAGGGCGCCATGTGGCTGGAAGATTCAGGGGCGCCGCCATTCAACGCAAACCCGGGAACTTCCAATATTGTAAGAAATTGGGGCAACGCAGCCGGCAGCGATCCTCCGCCGACCATACAGAACGTCATCAATACACCGGATAATAATTCTTTGAGCATGTATGCCGTGCCTTACTGGTACCAGGTCGAATATGTGCAGGACGAAATTGTTGCCGGCAGCGGCAGTGGATGGCGCGAGTTTTCCTATAACGCCAGGTCCAATGCCAACCAGACCCAGGAAATTGAGGTCACATTAGCCAAGATCTTCAGGGTGGGATATTAAAGGCCCGGCGCGGTTCTTACGGAATGTCGATCCGGGCTCGAGGACGCTGAATAAAACAGCCCGGATGAACAGATACAAAGGAAGGATAATATGGACGCGAAAAAGAACATAAGATTTTCATTGATATGGATAATCCTGGCGTGTCTGCTGGTGACGGTCCCGGAACCGTCCTGGGGGGAAAGCGGAACCTTGGACATCCAGGTTTCAGACGGCAATGATGACGCTGAGGAACTAGTGGGTACCGGTGCTGTGAACCTGACCAGCAGCGATCTTGAATTGATACGTGCAGGTGGTGATCAGATCGTGGGCATCCGTTTTCAGAACCTGACCATACCCCAGGGATCTGCGATCACCAGCGCCTACATAAAATTCACCACCGATGAGATAACTAGCGAGGCCACCAACCTCGAATTCTGGTGTGAAAAGCACACCGATCCAGGGGCTTTTACAACC
>JASFGZ010000582.1:0-3148 GCA_050123495.1 Desulfobacterales bacterium | reverse complement strand
AGAACTTCACACGGCCACCGATCATGACAGCGTGAATGTCCTCGATGTTGTTGACACCGTCTCGGTCCAGGGTGTGATAGCGGTAACCACCGTAGAACTGGATGCTTTTCCAGGGATTGATTACATAGCCAAGACCGACGGTGTCGAATTCGTCGTCGTTCTGATCGACATCTTCAGCCCGGCCGTAATCAACCGATACGGCATGGATGCCACGGGTGAAACCGAGCTTGACATAGTAAAAAATGCCGTCATCTCTGCCGGGTGCATCATTGAAGTCGCGCGTACCTGCAGCCCCCGTGATATTAAATCCCGAGCTGTGTAAAAAGGAGAACGAACCGCTGTACTGTGAATAGTTATCCCGCACAGTCTCCGCACCCGTATAGTGCGCCGCAGCGGCTAGTTTACCGATGCCTTCCCATTCATAGGCAAAACGTCCGGCTGTGTCCCAGCTTTGACCGTTCATGTAACTGGCCGAAAAATAAACCGGTCCGAACTTGGGGGTATCATAGCGGATGCGGTCACGGCGGCTGAATCCGTCATACTGGCTGTATACGTCACCGATTGCTGCAACCTCGGCATCATCGCTGGTCCGAAACGTGATGCCGCCGGCCATGTCAGCGATACCAGAATAGGTGACGACATCCGTGCCGGACAGGTCCACTTCGGAGGTGCCGTCGGAGGCCGTGGAGCCCTGGCCCAGATAAAGCTTTCCAAAGGTTTTGTGCTCGACATAAAATTCCATTTTACGCTCGGTAAATAATCCGTCCCTAACTCCGCTAAGGCCATCATCGTTATCTCCGATATCCACATCATCCGAAGAGTTTGACTCCATCTCAACCTCCCAGACGATGCCGACGGTCCAGGCTTCGCCGAAATCATTGGAGCCGGTAAAGCGCCAGCGGGAGTTTGAATTTTCGTTGTCCACAAAAAATGTATCGCTATCATTGCCGTTGTCTGCGAAGAGGATCGCCCGGTTGACATGTCCGGAAATTGAGACTTCGATCGCCTGGGCCGCTGGTAGAATTAACAGGATTGTGATTGCGATTGTCAATGTAAAAATGCCGAATCGTGAAAATTTCTTCATCTTGGAATCCTCCCTTTTTAATGGAATTTTGCGTTTTTCATTTTAGCGAAGGATTATTTTTTCGCCGCAAACCACCTCCTTTCCGATTTGAAATTGTCTAATAAAAAGGCAACCCATAAGGGCACCATCGTAAATTCGATCTGTTTGCACAATGTTAGAAATATGTTCCATATCGAATGACAAATTGAATTATCTTGCTTTATTTCACCCCCGAACCCGTGATTGCATGTTGAGGATGAATGGTTGCGGTTTGTGGGTTCAGCACCCCGTAATTTAATTTAGGAGCGCTGTTACGGAAAACAGGAACGTTATCGGTCAGCCCATTGCAAGCAGATCAGGTGTTGTCTATTTTCATCAGACGGGATGGGTCGGCATCCAATAAAATCGATTCGACCAGCGCCAGGATATCCTCACCGGTCCAATCGTCTTTGGGGATCAGGTGCTCGACACCGGAATTGTTTGCCGCCGTCTGATATTCCGGAGAATCGTATCTGGCAAAGATGGCAATGATGATTTCCGGAAAAGAGGTTTTGATCTCTTTGGCCAAATCAAGACCATTTCTGTCCGGCAGATGAATGTCGATAAAGATCAGTTGCGGAGCAAACGTTTTTAGCCTGCGCAAGCCTTCATCTGCAGTCTCGGATTCCTGGATTTCCATGCGGGGAAAACGATTGCTGATGATTTTCCCCAGCGACTCCCGGAACGGGATATTCGGATCAATGATTAATATCCTCAGCATTCTCAGATGGCCCCTCTATCCGGTGAGTTTTGTTATGGTTGAATCCTTCAGGCAATTTGGGCGCTCGGGTTCAATCAATGAGCCAAACTTCGGCACCTGGCCCTCATTTGTTTACTAAATAAAGCGATCATGATAAATAAAGTGAACGCTGTATATTTGGCCGAATAAGGCTGTATATCTGAGTGGGCGGAGTAGGGTCAAACCCTGTTAAGAGGCGTGATATGGCAAAAAAAATCAGAATTGTCCTGGCGGAAGATCATACGATACTCAGAGAGGGTTTGCGGGCCCTTTTGTCTGCCGATCCGAAATTTGAAATCGTAGGCGAAGCCGCCGATGGTCGCGAAGCGGTACGATGGGTTCAAAAGCTGGGTCCGGACCTGGTGATGATGGACCTATCAATGCCGCGGATGACCGGCATGGATGCCATCAGAGAGATCAAAAAGCGCTATCCGGCAACCAAAATCGTTGCCCTGACGGTTCATAAAACAGAAGAATATCTGCGGACCACCCTGCAGGCGGGAGCGGACGGTTATATACTCAAAGATGCCACCCATGCAGAACTCTCGCTGGCCATTCACAACGTCTTAAACGGCAAAACCTATTTGAGCCCCGGTGTGTCCGAGAAGGTGATCGAAGGCTACCTGGAAGGTAAAGGGAATCAGATACTCAGCTCAACATTGGACTTGCTTTCACCCCGCGAACGCGAAGTTTTAAAGCTGATTGCGGAAGGTTATAAAAACAAGGAAATTGCCGCCGATCTGTGCATCAGCTTAAAAACCGTAGAAAAGCATCGGGCCAACCTTATGAAAAAATTGGATCTTCACAATGCAGCCGCGCTGACGGCCTATGCCATTGAACAGGGTCTGGTGGGTTGATCTGGCTTACAAAAGTTCGCTGGCCGCCGGCCAGGCGATATGAATGGCTGTTCCTTGCCCCTTAGCCGAATCTATCTCAAACGCGGCTCCCGATAATTCGGCCCGCTCCCGCATACTGGCCAGACCAAACCCTCTGCGGGATGTTTGTAACGCCATGGCCTGGTCCAGATTAAACCCCCGCCCATTATCATGAATGTTGAGGTGCATGCCGGTTTTTGTTTTGAGTAACTGCATTTGAACAAAATTGGCGTTGCTGTGTTTGGCGACATTATTTAACGCCTCCTGCATAATGCGGTAAATCGTCGTCTTCAGGTACAGGGGGACTTCGTTTTCTTCGATGTCAATTGTGGTTTCAATTCGAATTCCAGCGTAAACACTCTGAAATTCGCGGCAAAACCAGCCAATGGTTGCCAGAATGCCCAGATCATCCAATATGGAGGGCCGCAAATC
>JASFGZ010000581.1:0-3158 GCA_050123495.1 Desulfobacterales bacterium | reverse complement strand
CCGATAAGGAAGAATATCCAAATATTTGTCCTGGGAGTAAATCAAATTGTAACGGCATTGATTTTTGACCAGACGCTCATGAATCATCGCCAAGCGGTCTTTGGCCGGCTCGATCTCATAGCTGATGTTAAAGCGCCGCTGCACATCCGCTTGTTGGTACTTTAAAAATGTAAAATCCTTTAACAGGTCGACGATTTTTTCACGGTCCCACTTGGCGGTTATGTGGGTTTGCCACCCGCGCCCGTAATGCAGGTTTTTGCCGTAGTAAATTTCCCCACCCACAGACGTGATAAGGACATCGGGCAAAGGCACATGGTGTTTTTCCAAAAACGCGGTCGCCGATTCAAGCGCACGGCCGGTCGCCAGCCCGAATCCGATATGCTTATGGGTTTCCTCTAACAGGGCTAAAAGCGCTGGCAGGTGCTCGTTACTGTCGCCGACAAGGGTGTTGTCGATATTGGCAATGATAAAATGGTTCAGCGCTGCCAGGCGTCGGCCAATAGCATCGGATGGCACAGCGACCTCCATCTTCTCCTCATCCTGATCGGCAAAGATGTGACTGATTTGTTTCATATATGACACTGCATGGCTTTCCCATGTATAGTGTTTGCGAATATTTATAATTCCGGCCTTGGAATACTGTTTCCATTTTTCACTGTCGGTAATTATTTTTTTGATTGCATTGGCAATCGCTTTGGAGTCTGTGGTATTGACCAGTGTGCCACATTCACAGTTTTTTACGATATCTCGGGGGCCCCCATCGTCAGGGGCGATGATCGGCAGTCCGCAGGCCGCGGCCTCGACCAGGGTGAGACCGAAAGGCTCTGACAGCGCTGAATTGACGAACACACCTTTCTTCTCCGCCGCAATCCGGTAAAGCTCCGGCACCTCGTGCTCGAAATCATGCTTTTTAGGAATGGCAATTTTGCCGTATAAATCATATTTATCCATGAGCAGGAGAATCTCGGTGAGGACATCTTGTTCATTGTCTTCCATTTTGGTGATGTCCTTGCGGATGCCCGCAAAAACAGCTAAGTTCGCCATCGACTGTAGCTCTAAATCCTCGCCGTAAGCTTTGATTAATCCTGCAATATTTTTGCGCTTGTCCGGGCGACAAAGTGAGAGAATAACCGGGCGATCAGGGTGCATGAAAAATCGGTTCAACTCCTCCAGCATTTGAGCCTGAGCATAGAGTTCAATTTCCTCTTTATCAGTTTCTGGCAGCATGTCGTGATAGAAAGGATAAAATTTATCTACATCCAGCCCCGGTGGTATGACGTGATATTTGGGAATGTCCTTGTTATGATATTGTCCATATTGATCATTAACTTCCTGGTGGGTACTGGCAATAATCAAATCGGCCTTTTTCAACAGCTCTTCTTCCATATTTATCCGATAATCGATTTTATATTTTTTTATAACAACTTCCTCTTTCATGCCCTCATCGGTCAGTCGTTTCATTTTTAAGCGACCGAGGGAATGGCCGGTATATACGAAAGGAGTGCCAAAAATTTCAGATAATTGCATGGCAACATAGCCCGCGTCTGGATAATGACCGTGGACGATGTCGGGAATGGCATTTTGACGCTTAATATATTTAATGGTTTTATCCACAAATTCATCAAGGTGCGGCCAAAGGAGTTCCTTGCGCATGTATTTTTTCCCGCCGCACTGTATACGAATAATGCTGAATTTGTTATTCACCTGCTCGACGGGCTGGGCATAGTCTTCAGATACAGATTTGTCGCTAATTAAACGGGTAAATAGTTCCACCCGCTTAACATTTTCAGATTGACTCAGTGCATTTCCTAATTCAACAACATATTTGATCTGTCCGCCTGTGTCGGCATCGTGCCCTAATTGCATGTTTTCTGCACGAAGCAGACCATGTACACTAAACATTTGAATATGGTACTTTTTGGATTCCATGATTTCAATTATCTTCAAAGAGAGCCTTGAAAGGTTCGTAAAAGGATGCTGAATCTGGAATTGCACCTTTAATTTCGCACACTCGGGAGGCAAACAGCGAAGCCCGTTCTAATATCTCCTCCGGTCGCCATTTTTCAAGAAGACCCGCTACAAGGATGGCTGAATAGGCGTCACCCGCGCCGACAGAGTCAACAACCGCTATTGGCTCTGCCGGATTGGAGCTGAAACAGCCTTGATCGGTGAACAGCTCGCTTCCCGCCTCACCCTTTGTCAAAGATACCGTACGGATCGAATGTGCCTCCATTAATTGATTAATAAACTCATCATTGTTACTTTTTAAAGACAGCATTTGCTTTAATTCTTCAAGCTCGTCAGTGTTTAATTTTAATATGTCTGTCTTTAAAAGCGATTTTTCAATTATGGCATTGTTATAGCAGCCAGGCCGCAGGTTGATGTCGAAAAAATTGAGAGTCCCTGATGATTTACGAGATATAAATGCACGTAGGTTTTCACAACCTGCCTCGCTTCTCTGTACGAGAGAACCAAAATATATAATCCGGGCTTCATTGATAAGGGTTGAATGGTATTCCGGTATAAATTCTATATAATCGTAGGCCACGTCAGAGATGATGTCAAATTGGGGCACACCACTTTTATCCAGTCTGACTTTTACGCTTCCGGTCGGGTGAACCTCATCTAACTGGATGTCATTCAGATCAAATCTAGCCAATTCCAGTTTGTGCAATATTTCTTTACCTGCATCATCTATTCCTATTTTCGATATAAAACGCACATTAAAGCCGAAATGTTTGAGATGATGGGCAAAATTAAATGGCGCTCCGCCAAGGCGCCTGTAATTTGGAAATACATCAAACAGTATTTCTCCAATTACCAAAATCACAAATGCTCCTTTCTGCTAAAATGTTTTAACGATTTAAGGTGATAGAAAAATTTCGCTTTAGTTTGAATGGAATGATTTTTGTTTTCAAAAGGTTTATTTTGCTTTTTCCACTGCATCGGCAATCAGTTCATCCGTTTCAGGAATAAAATGAACCAATCCCTCCATTACGCCGGCAGCGTAATTGCCATTCATACCCCAAAAATTGCCTCTGGGTAAATACAAGCGATTTAACATATTTTTAGCGGACAGCGTTTCAAGCGCTTCTCTACGAACTTCATCCAGCGCATTTTTTACCAGAATCGTTTGCAGGCCGCTGGTTAATACATCC
>JASFGZ010000580.1:0-3158 GCA_050123495.1 Desulfobacterales bacterium | reverse complement strand
AGATACATCGTCTTTTTGGGAAGGGCGAATCACCATTGAGTTCACCATCCGTCGGAACCCATATTATTAACAAATATAATACCTGTAATCCAATTTGGAAATGACGGTTCAAATAAAAGGATAAAAAGGACAGGTTTGACGATGATGGAAGTTTGGATTGGTTGCCGATAAACTGCAAAAAAAACAAACAGCGGCAACAGCGTCGATATTAATCCCGTTCAAGCCCGACCGATTTTGATTTGAACAGGGAGCTCAGCAGTGGGCGCTGTTGTGGATAATCGTAAGAGACCTCTACCTCCACGGTTTTACCGGACAGATCTGAAATCATGGAGAAGCCCCGATAAGAGAGCAGGCGCCGGCTGGACAGATCGTATTCAGCCTCCAGATGCGACGTAAAAAGCCGCAGAAACCAATTGTCCAGTTCAATCCGGATCTGTATTCGACCGTTTTCAACTTTACGCTTACAAATTCGGATATCAAACTGATCCATGTGGGCGGGCAAAACAAGCTTAGCTCGAATAATCGCTCCCTGCACCAAGGAATCAAGATTTGTCACAATGAATTGGTGAAATCCCTGACCGACAATCTGGTTGGAATCCTTCCGAAGATATTTCTTTTTTATGCCGACCTCCGGAGCTTCTTTGCAGTAAATCAAAATCTGATCCGACATTACCCTGGCGCCGTCGTGGTATTGGAGACGCTCATCTTTAAAGTCGTAGCTACCGAACTGTGGTCCGTGAGAAAAATCTGATACCTGCTGCCCAATTTTTTTCAGACCCGCATCATAATAGGTCGTTTTTATGTTGGCAATTCGGTCATTTTCGTATTTGATAATATGCTCTTCCAGAAATTCAAACTCACCGTCTGAGTTAACTGCTTTGCCGTAAACCCATTCAACGTCAGCCGACACTGAAACTGCCCCTGCGATAAAAATCAAGAAAACGATTGGCACAATGATCAGTTTATTCAGTTGTTTTTCCATGATCGCACGATACCTTAAGCCATTTGATATTTCGATGAAATCAAATCTGGTTGATATACAAAAACCCATTATTGCGATGCGGCCGGGTCATTCGATATGCCACAATGTGGTAGAAGGTAGGAACTAAATCTCAAATGTCAAATTAAAATCCGGGCATCATATAGAGGCGGGTGTTGACCATGGAGAAGCAGAAATGGGATCTACTTATGTTTATACCGACATGGCGGCTGCGAACTTATGTTTCCGGATATGGAAGACTTTTATCAGCTTTGCAGCAAATTGAACGGCTTCGTCGTGCTCGCCCTGAAAACGAATTCCGTTTCTGATCATACCAAATCCATTATCTCTTGAATAAACAACATTTCCTTTAATTTCGATCAAATTATTATCCAAATCGACAGACATTAGTGATATGCGCTCTGATAAAATCAGCTGGGTGGTTTCAAGAAGGATTCCATTTTGACTGATATTCAGAGCTCTCCCCATACCCTGGTCTGTAACCTCGCCATTTGCCCTTATCACCAGATAGGAAATCAGGTTACAGGTTTCAACTCTTGGATACTTCCGTTGTTCCATCTCAATCTTTCTGTTCTTTGTCTTCATTCGCAAATCCCTCCCCCCCCGCCAAGCTTATGTGAAGTTTAGCGATGATATTTTGATAAAACCGGGAGTAAATAAGCACATTCCATGCCATTGGGGCAAAGACAGGGAAATTTTTAAATCTAAAAATTATGGTTTAATATCAATAGGATATGAAGACTCATGCCTATTTAAAAATTCGCTAAAATTGTCCGCCTTTCTTTCAGATGCAAATTGTGAAATATGGGAAATAGTTCCTATGAAATAAAGTAAACAAATGGGAATGCCCATGGAAAAAATGTGTGCAGTGCTCCCATGTTGCTGTCCTGGTCTCAGGCCATGTGCGCCAGCTTTTCGAGTTCTTCATCATAGCGCTCGATAAGATTCTCCCAGGCAAACCGGCCCATTGCCATTGAAAGTTCACGGCGAAGCGCCTGAAACCCGGAATAATTTGTGATGCAGCGGGTGAGCTTTTTCACGAGTTCATTTTTGTCCTTGTATAGAACATCAGCATGGAAACCATCCGGAATGATCTCCGGGTAAACCAGCCTTGCAGGCAAAAGGGGGACACATCCGTAGCGAATCGCTTCGACCACTGAGATTCCGAAGTTTTCCTGCTGGGCAGTACTGATGACGATCGATCCGCGCTTGAGCCATTTTACATATGCCTGCCGTGATTTCACGTAGCCGTACTGAACGATCCGCCCTTCGTACCGATCGCGTGCAGCCATAAACGCTTTAGGGATCGTCTGACTGTTTTCGCCCAGAAGCGCAAGCCGAAATTCGGCCCCTTTTTCCAGCACTGCGTCCAGGGTATAAAAAAATTCATCCGGATTTTTGTCAAACTCCCAGCGATGATTCCAGATTATCAGGGGCGGAAACTCCCTGGGTGAATCGGCACCGGATAACACGTTTGCAGGAAATCGGCACCCGGGATACACGACGTCTGCCTTTGAGCGGATTTCATCCACAACCCAATTGGGGCGGTACTCAGGCATCATCTTTAAAAAGCCCGGCAGACGCGAAAAAAAGGCGTCGCAGTGGGTCCGGGAATTAAATAAAACTCTATTCGCCGCAAGGGCCGTAGTAATATCCGTAAAACCGAACTGATAGTCCATGTGCTCGCCCGGTGCCAGGGGGTAGGTCAGCTGATTTTCGTGGAAATAGACCAGTGCCGGGGGACAGACCCCCTTTGAAAGGGCCTTGTAATCAGAAAGGCTCATCAAGTCTGTGGTAATCAAAGCGTTGTAACTCGCGAGGGAAGGAATTTTTTTAACAAAATAGAGTGCGGCGCCCCGCATACGCCACTTCCAGAAGCGGGCCGGCAGGGTTACAAGATCGATGCTATGCTGTGAATGGGAGATCAAACCCCTGGCAAACTCCCGATGGGAGCCGCTAAAAAAGGGTTCTATGAATAAAAAGTTTAATTTCGTCTTCAATTTTATTTCTTGAGATATCCAAAACGATTCCCGGATTCGTTTTGCTTACCACTCACTGATGAGCTGCCTTTCCACTTCACTCCATTTCGCACCAATATTTTTCACGGCATCCAGGGCGAAATCCAGATGTGGCTCCATGTAATTCAAAAATACCTCGT
>JASFGZ010000579.1:0-3159 GCA_050123495.1 Desulfobacterales bacterium | reverse complement strand
AGGTCGTGACGCATACCGATTTCAAAATCATTGGGGTCATGGGCCGGTGTTACCTTTAACCCACCGGTACCAAACGACATATCAACATAGCTGTCTTTGATCAGTGGAATTTCCCTATTCATCAACGGGAGAATAACAACTTTTGATTTAAAATCGCGGTAGCGTTCATCATCCGGATGAACGGCAACAGCTGTATCGCCCAGCATGGTTTCGGGCCGGGTTGTGGCAACCACAATGGCTCCTTCACCTTTTGAAAACGGATAGCGGATATGATACAGGTGGCCGTCCCTTTCCTCGTGTTCGACCTCAAGGTCTGCCAGGGCCGTATGACAGCGATGGCACCAGTTGATGATGTAATCGTCTCGATAGATAAGGCCTTCATGGTAAAGGTCCACAAAGACCTTGCGCACCGCACGTGACAATCCTTCATCCATGGTGAAGCGTTCACGCTTCCAATCGCAGGAAGCACCGAGCCGCTTTAACTGATTAATGATTTCGCCACCGAACTTTTTACGCCATTCCCATACGGCCTCGATAAATTTTTCCCTTCCCAGCGTATGGCGATCGGTGCCCTCGGACGCCAATTTTTTTTCGACAACGTTTTGAGTGGCAATGCCGGCATGATCCGTCCCCGGCATCCAGAGCACATTGTCTCCGCGCAGCCTTCGGTAACGGCATAGAACATCCTGCAACGTATTATTCAGGGCGTGGCCCATATGTAAGACACCGGTAACATTCGGGGGAGGAATAACAATGGAATAACCTTTTTGCGGACTTTTTGCTTGAGCGGCAAATAAATCCTGTTCCTCCCAGTATTGATACCAGCGTCGTTCAACTTCATGTGGCGCATAAGATTTTTCAAGTAGATTTGAACCCATTGAAACCGCATTCCTCCTGTTCGTTGTACGCGTGAGACACCAAAGAAGGTGGCCTTTTTTGATCGCGTCTTCGCAATTAACCCTTAAATCTCGTCATTTGCGTCAGAAAAAATAACGCTGTCCTTCCCCAAAATATAAAAAGGGGATTTTAGAATAATCCCCTGCTAGTACCATAGTGCTGATTGAAAATATAGCCTTTTTTATTTACTCAGAAATGCCCTTTTGGCATTACCTCAGGAGCTTTCAGGGCCATTGTCTTCCAGCAGAATGTTTTTAAGTCTGTCGATTTCTTTAGAGACGGCTTTTTCGATCACCTCAACAACCATGGACTCAATTTTTTCCGAATAGTTTTGCTGAATGATCCGTTCGATGGATTCTTCTATCTTATCATGATCCACATCGAAAGCGGCGATCCCGTGCGCCGGCATCGGCTCCTCGGATGGCTCATCCTCTGTGATTCGACGTTCATCGTCTTCGGCCATGAATTCTTCTATTTCATCATGATCATCATCAAAACCGGCGATCTCGAGCGGCGGCAGCGTCCCTTCGGATGGCTCATCCTCTGTGATTCGACTTTCTTCATCTTCGGCCATGGATTCTTCTATTTCATCATGATCATCATCAAAACCGGCGATCTCGAGCGGCGGCAGCGTCCCTTCAGATGGCTCATCCTCTGTGATTCGAAATTCTTCATCTTCGGCTGTGGGTTCTTCTATTTCATCGTGATCATCATCGAAATCGACGATCTCGAGCGGCGGCAGCGTCCCTTCGGATGGCTCATGATCTGTGGTTCGAATTTCTTCCCTTTCGTCTTCGTCTCCATCTTCGTTTTTGGCGTCGCCGGTGATGGCCACCGCTTCCTCGAGCTCCTCCTCGTCGGATACCATCTCATCTTCGAAATCGGTTTGCGCCTCAGTTTCATCGAAAAATATGGTATCCAGCTGATCGATTTTTTCAGATATTTCACTGGAATCGATATTAAAATCAAAATCTTCTGCCTCAGTCCCCTGATCTAACATGTTCATTTCAGAACCGGCCTCAACGCCTAAGGATTTTGTTAAATCATCTTCAAGATCATTATCGACTCGCACTTCTTCATCTATCGAATCCTTGATGAAATCTTCAAGTTCAACATCTTCGATATTCTCTTTGAGACCGTCAAATTGAATGATTTCATCCACAATGTCCAGGTTTTCGTCTTCTTTGTCCTCCGCCTTTTCCTCCTCAGGTAAGCTGTCTTCCTCCACGTCAATTAATTCCAAAAATTCATCTTCGTCTTCTTCGGATTCTAACGCTTCGGCTTCCCCTGCGAGCGTAATCATTTCATTATCATCGTCCGATAAGATATCATCAAATTCAGTAATTTCAATCACTTCATCGGGGCCGTCCATTTCTGAAGATTTTTCAACCATAAGGGGCGGTATTTCCTCATCCGCTTCACTTTCGTCTTCCTCCTCAAAGCCGAATACAGAGTCCTCCTGGAGGACCTTTTCCGGTTCTGCGGTTTCTATACCCGGGGTATCCAGTCCAGTGGCCGTTTTGTCTGCCGGCTCATCATCGAAAGATTTTCGCTCTAATGGATCACTCAGATCAACTTTCGCCGCTTTTTCCTTTGGCGGAAAAATTACCTCGTCTTTGAGCTCAATAATCTCATCGTCGTCATCGGAGCCATTCGTCAGTGCTTCACGCAGGTCAAGCTTCAGCTTTTTTTCTTCCTGGGCGCTTTTTTCATTATTTTCCATATTCCTCACCCTCGGGCAATAAAGTTTCAGGTGGCCAAACAGCCATTAATACACTATTATTTTTACAAAAATTATCATATGGTATAGTGTAAGTCAAGTTATTTGGACGGGGGGCATTCCCCGGCAGGCCTTAAAAACAGAGCGTCTTTGCAACTGGAGGGTTAAAAAATATGCGCCGTTTTTTTATTGAACCTGCTGCACTGCAGAAGCCTGTTGTTGCCATTGAGGGTTCCGAAGTGCGCCATATTAAAAATGTCCTGCGCTTAAAACCCGGAGATAAGATTCGTTTATTTGACGGTGAGGGATTTGAATATGAAGCGATTATTCGCCGGTTTCTTGCCAATCGGATCGAGATCAAGATTGCGCACAAATTTCCGGGGACACAAGAATCGCCCGTACAAATCGCAGTGGCCCAGGCGCTGTTAAAAGAAAAGAAAATGGATCGTCTTTTGCGGCATCTTTGTGAACTTGGCATAACACAATGGATCCCTTTTATTTCCGAGCGTTCTGTGGCCCAACCCGGCGCAAAGCGATTGTCT
>JASFGZ010000578.1:0-3166 GCA_050123495.1 Desulfobacterales bacterium | reverse complement strand
CAGATTTCCTTTCTCAACAGACTCCTCGATGAAGATTAGGATATCGACTATATCCATATTCTCTTCTGATTGAGAATCTTTCTTAAGATCATGATACGCAAGCAATTGTCCAGATATTGCAGGCTGAATTTGTTCAGCAGAAAGACTATCTTTTAGTGGTTGGGTATTCTGCGATTGAGCTGAAAAAGGTAACACCATCACAATAAATAATACTGCTGAAGCTTTTAAAATTACTGTTAACTTTTTCATTATTTGGCTTCCTCCTATGAATTTTTAAAGAATTTTGATTGAAATTTGCTATTTTTCGGCATATACAGCAAAATGGAAAGCAGGTAGGCGTTCCCCCGGATGGTCCATTTCAAATGTGAGTTGTGGAACACGGAAGTTTTGCACCCCTTTGATTTCTTTTCCTTTGTAAATGCCTGGATATATGTCCACGAAATGCCAGCCTTTTTCTCCTGTTAGCGGCAGATGGATTTTCACATCTCCCTGGCTATTGAAACCGCAGGCGTATCCCAGGTATGCATTGTCGTAAACCAAGTGATAGATGTTGGCCGTCTCCGTCCATCCCACACCCTTTATGTGAAATGTGAGTTTGGTGCCAACGGGGCCGGATGAGACATCCAGAGGAATTGCGGAGGGCGTGATAATAAATTCTGTATCGGCCACTTTAACTTCGTCTGCAAACGCCTCAATCCGATGGCCGCCTCCCAGATCATCCGGGACAGCGAAGGGGAAAGATAGCTTCCCTTCTGGCTGGACCATCGCTGATCCCAATTCAAAAGATGCTTCGTCCCATCCTGTGCCCGATATACGGTTGCCCACCACGCGGTACCACCGGAAGTTTACTTTTTGCCCCGGCGTAAAACCCTTCCCAAAGAGGGTTGCCTCTGTATCAATGGGTGCAACCATAGGTTGCACCCAAAGAGCGGGAACTGCGGTATCAGCCGATGGGGGAGATGCATCCAATGTTGGAAGCACCTGCTTTTCAACAGGTAAAGGAAGTACTGGAGGTCCATCAGTGATGGTGAACTCCATTGTGATAACCGGCTGGTCTGGTCGGGGATTCTGTTCCGTGTTCAGGTAAGGATACTGGAAGGCGCCATGGATGATCCGCAGGATATGTTTTCCCGAGCCGTTTGTTGCCGGAATTACGGCTTTTGCTGTTCCCCTGGTCGTAACCGCGGTTAACAAACCCACATACTTATTATCGTACATCAGCGTCCAGCTGTTTTCCATGTTTTGCCAGCCAATACCTGTCATGGTAATGGTGATGGGCGTACCGATTGGGCCGCTGTTGGGTTCGATTGAGGCAGAAGGCTCGATGTCAAATCCGACCCTGTTTAACACTTTAGCACCACTTTCGATCGTGATATTGTGGTTAAATCCGTAATCTTCTGGCACCGTAAAAGTTGTATTGAAACTTCCTTGATCATCGGTCTGAACCTTTGCGATGGTATACTGCATGGGTTTGAAGATTCTCCCGTGGTACGCTTCACGGTAATCGCCTCTGATGTCCCAAGTCCCTTTTACAGTGTGCCACACAAGATCCAGATTCACATTGGGTGCGAAATCTTTCCCTAAAACCGTAACGTTATGCCCTACTGGCGCTTTACGAGGATCAACCCGAACGTGGCCTTCAAAGGCATGAACGGGAAACTGTTTCGCTTCGGCAGTCCCAGTTGTTGCATCAGTTGGTTGTGACTCTGCTAAAAGCCTCTCCGCCGTGAGGCTTTGCGCATATGATGTATGAAACCAGTTTAAAGCCACAAGCATTATTACAGCAACCGGCAAACCCATTTGCTTTATTAACCCGAGATTTCTCAATGTCCGCCTCTTTAATGCTTTAACCTATTGGAAACAAATGACCGAAGTCTTTTTTTTTCGTAGTGACTATTTTTTTAAAGTCTACCATTTCTCTTCTATAGTCAGTTTGGAATAGCCAACATTAAACGGTTCCCAGCGACCCGCCTTCCCTTCTGCAGACCAGTCGGCTGTGATCCAGTAATCCAGCGTTCCTGTTGGAAAATTTTTTGGAATGATCCATCCCGTTGTCCAGAAATAATCTGCTGCTTTTTTTGACGGGTGAGGGCCAAAATGCATGGGAAAGATGTGTCCGTCAGATAGGTGAACCACGACGTTGATGTTTTTGGTCATCGATGCCAAATCTTCCTTGCTGGGGTTTTGACCAAGGAGCTCCTCAGCAGGGGCTGGAACGGCCTTTCCCGTTGAAGAGTCAATAATGCGCACCCGCCATACGACATGCTCACCCTGTTTGTAGCGACTGGTAAGAGCACATACAGGCCCCATGGGGTTCTCACTGCCGCGCACCATGTCCGCAGCCAAAATAAGTGACCCTTGCGCATTTACCTGGTGAACCCCTATTAAAAGATTCAGCAAAAACACTACGAACAAAAAAGTCAGAACAAAATAGCGATAAGAATAATTAGCTTTCATTTTTTCTCCTTAGCATTGATTTTTTTCACCTATACATATTTGTAATAACGATTTGAACTTTAAAGGATTAAAAATTTCTTCACCCCCTTCACAGAATTTAATTGTGCCTCAATTACCACATTGTGGTACTATCTCCAACAATGGGTTTCATGTCAACCTTTTTTTTTAAAATTACTTTTAAAACATTAAATGACGGCCAGAGCAGGTGAAAGGCAAAGATTGGAAGTTTATTGGATCTGTTGACGAAATATGTAATTTGGGTTTTTATAGATTGGACTAAATAGGCTGAAATTTAACAGTATCAAAACTTGCGATACAAAAAAACCAAATATCAGCGGATGGTGATATATTGAGAAACTACCAACTATCACGCTAAATGAAATTATTCCAGATACCAAATGGATATTACAAGGTTTTTCAGGGGGTCAATAGTTGCTGTATGTTGGAGTAATCACAGGTTTCGAAGTTGATTAAAAATCTGTGGTATATAGCAGCAATCTATGATTTAGCGATCCGACCAGCGATCAAAGATATCTTAAATATTTTTCACCTCTAAAAATTATAGTTTTGTTGGAGATACTCAACTATTTTAACGACCTGAAAAGGTTACGATATATGAAAATCAATCATCTATTGGGAAAGTGGCGGACTGGACTATTTTATTTGCGTAAGCGCTTTGAAGTAAACTTAAATACACCATTGGGCCTTC
>JASFGZ010000577.1:0-3173 GCA_050123495.1 Desulfobacterales bacterium | reverse complement strand
ACATCTCCAGCAAGCATTTTTTATCCCCCACCCTGCTCGATGATATCAAAGAAATTCTTGACAAAGCCGGCATGCCGCCCGAGCAGCTGAAATTGGAAATTACCGAAACCGCCCTCATGGAAGATGCCGATGAAACCATTCGCCTGGTTCACCGCTTAAAAGACTTTGGTTTAAAACTGGTAATTGACGACTTTGGAACTGGCTATTCTTCTTTAAGTTATTTGCAACGCCTCCCGATTGACACCCTTAAGGTGGACCGCAGTTTTGTTTCAAGAATACAAACGGAACCGGACGGTAACCGCAATATTGTCGAGGCGATAATTTCGCTGGCCCATCGGCTGGACATGATCGTGGTAGCTGAAGGGGTAGAAACCGAAGCGCAATTTGCTATTTTGCTGGAGATGAATTGTCAATTGGGTCAGGGTTATCTGTTTTCAAAACCGCTAAGCAAACCCAAAGTCGACGCGCTGATTGAAAATATCGTGCAGGTCTCCCAAGAAAACCCGGATGCAAACCTCCCGTTACCCGCGATGCTGTCAAATTAGTCCAGACTTATCCTATCTCGACAATTATGCTATAATTCCAACAAGGCTTGACGAATCACAAACACTGGAGTAAATACGATTGCGGATTTTTGATTGCGGATTGCAGATTGGGAAATTATACGGGCTTTATTCATTTATCAATCCGAAATCCGCATTCCGCATTCCGAAATCTTTTTTGCTCCAATACTCCATTTGCATTTAGAATTCCCACATAAACTTCAAACCAAGAAAATTTTTATGAATCCCGAAACACTATCACTTGAACAGCTCGCCGGCCAGCGCCTGATGGTCGGCTTTGAAGGGAGGCGATTCAATCAGAATTTAAAATTCCTCGTCGGTGGTCTTAAAGTTGGCGGAATTATCCTTTTTTCTCAAAATGCCGAAACTCCGGATCAGGTTAAAAAATTGTGCGGATCGGTTCAAGCGTATGCGCGCATGATTGGACAGCCGCCCTTAATCATCGCCATTGATCAGGAAGGCGGCCAGGTGGCGAGGCTTAAGAAACCATTTACGCAGTTTCCGGGCAACCCCGCCATGAAAAGTAAAAAGGATGCCATCTATTTTGCCGAAAGGACCGCAGCGGAACTCTCCCAGGCCGGCATTAACATGAACCTGGCCCCTGTCTTGGATGTCGCGTCAAAAGAAATCGACAGCGTCGTGGCCGGCAGATCATTCGGCCATGATCCGGTCTGGGTTTCAAAACTGGGTGTAACCGTAATTTCGCATTTACAGAGAAATAAAATAATGGCAATTGCCAAGCACTTTCCAGGCATCGGTCGAACTGTTTTTGATTCCCATATTGATCTGCCCATCTTCGATGGCGATTTGTCTGAACTGGAATCCTGCGACCTTGTGCCGTTTGAAGCCTGTATCCGCAGTGGGGTCGCCGGCATTATGTTATCCCATATCATATATAGAAAAATTGATCCCCAATGGCCGGCGAGTCTGTCACAACGGGTTGCCGGAAAACTTTTAAGGGATCGCATGCGATTTTCAGGAATCACGATGACTGACGATCTGGATATGGGGGCAATTAACAAGCATTATGACATAAACACAGCCATCCGGCAGATCCTTCAGGCCGGTATTGACATAACCTTGATCTGCCACAAGGGCCCCAATATTGAGATCGCTCATAAAGAAATTTTGCAGAACTTAAAGGATTCTCCGGAACTCAAAACAAAAGGCATCGAATCTGTGAGAAGAATTATGGATTTGAAAGGAAAGTATTTAGGGATTTGATAATTTTTAGAATTTGAACCACTCCTTTTAGGTCTATTTTGATCTGGAGAACACGTCATCGCTCAGCCTCACCTGCATCCCGGCACTCAGGTAGTGATAGCCTGCAGCCGCGATCATGGCTGCATTATCGCCGCACAGATGGATGGAAGGAATGTAAACTTTTTGTCCTCTTTTTTTAGCCTCATGCCTTACTCGGTCCCTTAAGCCGCTGTTGGCGGCCACTCCGCCGACGATAGCGATATGCTCGCATTTCATTTTTAAAGCAGCGTTGATTACCTTATAGGCCAACACCTCAACAACAGCCTCCTGAAATCCGGCAGCAATATCCGCCTTGCGGGTTTTATGTTCTGATGGGTGCTTGGAAATGTAAAGACTGACGGCTGTTTTAATCCCACTGAAACTGAAGTCAAAGTCGGATTTATTCAGATAAGGACGCGGAAAAATAATTTTTCGGGGATCACCTTCTTTTGAAAGCGTGTCAATGACACCCCCGCCAGGGTAACCTAAACCAAGTAATTTAGCGACCTTATCAAATGCCTCTCCGGCCGCATCATCCCGGGTCTGCCCCATGATCTCAATTGCGGTGTGGGAGGTTACATAATAAATAGCGGTGTGACCGCCGGATGCCAGCAACACCACGAAAGGAAATGGCGGTGATTCCGGTTCCAGAAACACCGAATTGATGTGGCCCTCCAGATGATTCACCCCGACCAACGGAATACCGAGTGAATAAGCGTAGGCTTTGGCAAACGAAAAACCCACCAGCAAGGCCCCGACCAGGCCGGGCCCGCGGGTTACAGCAATGGCATCGATCTGATCTGTTTTTAGGCTCGATTCGCTAATGGCCTTGGCGACGACCGGCACAATTGCTTCAACATGTTTTCTGGAGGCCAGCTCGGGAACCACACCGCCGTAACGATGATGCACTGCGACCTGAGAAGAAACCATTGAAGACAAAATATCGGTTCCGTTTTGAACAACGGCCGCAGCAGTTTCATCGCATGATGTTTCTATACCTAAAATGTACACGGATTATTTTTTTGATTAATTTTGTCAATATAGATGAAATCACTTCTCGGCCGTTATTGTTATTCCCATATTAAGCGCTTGTCGGTTTCTCTGCAATCACCAATTTCGCCGATAACAAATGCGCGATCATTCATTGCCTCTATCCGTTGCAAAACATCTAAGACGGCGTTGTCAGGTACAACAATTATCATCCCAAGCCCCATGTTAAATGTTCGCGCCATTTCATTTTCGGAGATGTTACCCGCCTGCTGCAAAAAAGAAAAAATTGGCGGAACATCCCAGCTCTCCTTGCGAATTAAGATGCTACAGGCTTGCGGCACAACCCGTACGAGATTATCAGAAATGCCGCCACCGGTG
>JASFGZ010000576.1:0-3178 GCA_050123495.1 Desulfobacterales bacterium | reverse complement strand
GATACTGTACAAAAGAATAAATCCGGTGCTTCGCCTTGGATGGCTGGAATAGATATTGATGATTTTGATTCAATACCAGGAGCCGTAAAATCTGCAGGTGGAGCATACTGGGTCAGTAATTATTATCATTCCATTGGCCATAGCAAAAACATAACTTCAAAAATAGTCGAAAAAGCCCATGCCATAGGAATTAAGGTAGTTGTTTGGACGCCTGATTCCAAATCGGATATGAAGAAACTCATTAAGACAGGTATCGATGGCATTACCACAAACCGCCCCGACCGTTTATTATCCATTTTAAAAAGGTAAGATGAAGCCGAAGATGCTGATTCGATGATGAAGAGAGTCTTTTACGGATGGTGGATTACACTGGCTTGTTCTCTGATCGGCCTATATGTCGCCGGTACTATTTTTTTTGGCTTTACCGCCTTTTTTGAACCCATCGCAGCGGAATTTGCCTGGAGTTATACCCAGATATCTTTTGCCGTCAGTCTGCGTGGCTTGGAGATGGGTATCTTTGCCCCCCTTGTCGGTTTCCTTGCGGATTATTTCGGTCCCCGAAAGGTCCTTTTCGGGGGCGCCATTGCCACCGGCGCCGGGCTTATCCTGCTGGGCCAGACGCAATCGCTTGCCATGTTCTACGGCGCTTTTGTGCTACTCGCATTCGGGGCAGGGGGTTGTACCTCTGTCGTCACCATGACGGCGGTGGCCAACTGGTTTCGCAAAAAGGCCGGGATCGCACTGGGCGTGGTGGGCTCCGGCATTGGCGCCGGGGGGTTAATGGTTTTGCCAATCGTGCGTCTTATCGATCTTTATCAGTGGAGAACCACGCTGATGATTCTCGGATTGGGCATGTGGGCCATCGGCATCCCTTTATCGCTGGTTATCCGCAAGCGACCGGAGCACTACGGCTATCTTCCCGATGGTGAGGTGGCCGGCACTTCCGGCCAAAGTCACAAAATTCAGGATAAGGGTGTGGAAATTGGCATAAAACAAGCGCTCAAAATGAGAACGTTCGTGTATCTCAATCTCGTAGAAGCTCTACGCATGATGACCATTATCGCCGTGTTCACGCATATTATGCCCTACCTCAGCAGTGTGGGAATGCCGCGCACCACCGCCGGCACGGTGGCCGCTGCGATTCCGCTGATCGGCATCATCGGACGGTTTGGCTTCGGATGGATAGGAGATATCTATGATAAAAAATATGTGCTGGCGGTAACAATGGGGCTCATCATTTTAGGAATGCTGGCATTAAGTTATGTGCATATGAGGTGGATGATCATTCCTTTTCTGATACTGTATTCATTCGGCCATGGCGGAAGTATGGTTATAAGGGCTGCGATTGTGCGGGAATATTTTGGAAGGGATTCCTTCGGCAAAATGCTCGGCATTATCATGGGGTCGGCATCAATTGGCGGTATTATCGGCCCAACCCTGGCGGGCTGGTCTTATGATACATGGGGAAGCTATCGACCCAGTTGGCATGCTTTTTGGGGACTCCTCGTGATCGGGATCATATTAATATTAAAATTGAAACCGGTAGAAATAAGGAGATCATGACATGTCATCCTTTACCGGCTGTCAAGACTGAAGACACTTCAAATCCGCTCGGGCACCGACACAGCTTTGGCCCTCGGCATGATCAATCACATCATTACAGAAGGGTTGTACGATAAGGATTTTGTGCAAAGCTGGTGTCATGGTTTTGATAAGCTTGAAGAGCGAGTTGCCCAATACCCCTGGATAAGGTTTCACCCATGACAGGCTTTCCGAAAAACAAAACGACAAGACCCTGGGACTTGATCGGTTTCGGCTCATGTCCCACAGAGGCTTTGACCTGACCCAGCCCCACGTAAAACGCGTATGGGGAAATGAAGCCTTTGCCCGCAGCTCGTCTGAGGTCTTTGCCCACGGTCCCACCATCTATCGAGCCATTCTCAGTGGCCAACCGTATCCGGTATCCTTGTCACCGGCGGGCGGCATCAACCCTATTATCATTCAGAGTATCGCCAGGTGAAATCCATGCGCAAAATGCATCCTGACCCCATCATGCAGATGCACCCCGAAACAGCCAAAGAACTGGGTATCGAAGATGGGGATTGGGTCTGGATTGAGTCACCGAGGGGCAAAGTCAAGCAGAAATGCAAAGTTTATAAAGATGAAGGTGTCTAGCAGCACATACATCAGTTGATGTTTTTGTAATGATCAATTTAGTTGATATCGTATGCCTTGTTTTGTTGTTCTCAGAGACTGTCGAAAAACCCTAAATCGGTAAATTTGGCGATTGTAAGTTGTTGATTTCATTACATGCGAAATTGCTTAATTCGCCATTTTTGGACTTTTTCGACAGTCTCTCAATGTATCGGTAGTTGGCTGATATTTGGTTTTCTGGCAAGGAATTTAAACTTTTTCGCTAAAGTGGCCAGACGCTATATGTTGTGTTTGTACTCTAAATTTTCTGAGATTACATAAATACAAAAAGTGCAATGGAATATTTACACTCAGACGACTACATTAATCATTTGATTGATTTTTAAGCTTTCAGTTTTTGGTAGTTCGAACCATCTCAAATATTCGCCATAACCGAATGGCATTTTGTGAATTTTTCTATCAAAAGAATTTAAGGTGGGGTTTAGATCAAGATATTTAATATGCATTTTTTTTGTTCCCTTGATAGAACCAAAAATGTAAGCTGATGCATGGGCATAGCTGTTATCTTTTAGATTCTTACAGTTTCTGGTTATATGGCCCATTTTGGCTTTCAGGCGATTTACTGCACTTTCGGCTGCCTCAATTGTTGTTCTCTGCATCAGAATGAAGTAATTTTCATCTTTTTTGAAAATTAAATCTTTCTCATTTCTGAAGTTATCCTCAACAATTTCATCTATTTCCTTTTGCGTGGTATTTTGCAGACAAACATTTAGTTTGACTGCTGCAAATGGAATTTGATGGCTTTCAAAATTATTGTAAGCCTTTGTGGCTTGGGTCAAAATGCTGTTATGCGTAACTGAAATATTCATTGTCTGAGTTATTCTAAGTATTTTTAAAAAAATAGAGCAAATACAATGCCAATTTGTTATTAAGAAAAAGAGGCGAAATTTATCCCGACATATGTATTTAAACTATTGAATATTCAAGAGATATAATTATGAGAAGTAAATCAATATCTATTTAT
>JASFGZ010000575.1:0-3187 GCA_050123495.1 Desulfobacterales bacterium | reverse complement strand
CCGCCTCACTGAGTTTCGATGTGGCATACGCATGACTGCATTCACTGGTGGGAGAAAAATCCCGGCGTGCTACGGCACACAGGGCCCGGGTCGCATCACAGGCATTGTCGGGACCATTTAAATAAATCCGAGCGTTCCCGATTGCATCTGTTTTCTTGTCGATGAGGGCAATGGGTTTGTTCAGATAGTGGCAACTTGCAGGCTCCGGGGAATCGAATCTGCTTTCCAGCCGACGCATGTCCTTATATGTAAAAAAGGCATCGCCTTTGGCATAATTTTTCGGCCGTGTGCTGTTTTTGGATTTTGCGGCGCAATAGATTTTTGCGGCGATCAATGGGTTTACGATCGGGTGCCGGGTTCGGTTGACAATTTCAAGGTAAATCCGAATTCCGCGGGTCTTGATGGGATCCAGAACCGTTGCCGGTAAATTTCGACCCAGTTCAAAGCCGCTTTGCAAAACGACATAGTGCTCGTTTAAATACATGGAACAGGTGGTCACGGCCCCTTTTCCGGCAGCGATGTTTAAGGCCTGAACGGCCTTGCGCACCTGGTAGCGGTTTAAAAGCTCTCGGCCGTCTTCGCGCAGCAAAATACGCCCCAGCGCTTCCTTGTCCAAAGGCTCTTTCAGTTCACAGATGACCTTATGGGGTGCAATGACGATACTGCCGTCGGCTGAAATAGTCGTGGATGCCGGCAACTTGAGTTCCGAGCGCTCAATCGCCTCCAGAACCTCATCGGAGGTCAACAGCGCCTCGGGATCGCAGAAAACCAGGCGCCCGACCGGCAATCCCAGGGTGATAAATTCGCGCAACTCATTTAGGCCGGGATAACCGGGGATCACCGGTGATGCAACCAGCGTCAGGGTTACGGTGTCGCCGTCTAAAGTATCCGCTGAAGGCGGTTCACATTTTATTTGAACGCCGAGCCGGGCGATGCGCGAACGTTCGCTGAAAACAATATGCTCGGCTTGATTTTTAAGATGCCCGATAAGCTGATCGTTCAGTCCGAATGTGGTTTGAAAGGTGATTGTCCGGGAATTGGCGTTCACCACCCTGGTGATCACCCCATCATTGGATTGCAACAATCCCCGATAGATTTGATTATCTCGCTTTTGTCCGGCCATAAATCCTTTATACAATTATAAATCGATTTAATCTATTTAAATCTCGCTTTAAAATGAAGTTAAACGATTTATACCCGTATGGCACCTATTGCAAGCTAAAACCGGGTGGGGAAACGGCTTAACGCCTTATTTTTTAAGGATGGGTGATACTCACGGCTGGGGTGATACCAATTTCTCCGATTAACGTCAGCTGTGATTAAATCGTTGGTTTTTCAGTTAAAATATTCTCGATAATCTTAATTAGCGAGGAGTCCGTAATACAATCATCTCTTAAATTGCTTCGCTTTATTTCCTGCAGCATCATATGATCAAGGACCCACCCAAATCCCAGTTGCTCAAAAAAAATGATCGTCTCCTTATCGATTCCCAAAATCAACCTCCGTTCGCGATCGCTATAGATATTTTCGCTCTGGTCCAGGGCTATCCTTTGCTTAGACCAGTTAAATGCGCAATGAAATCAGATTTCAGATTTTCCCCTGGCCATAAAAGGCCTAAAACTAGCTGATTTCCCTGTAATTTATATATCGTCACTTTAAACGGATTCCTTTAGCTATTTTGTCGGCAATTATTTTTGTCATCCGCTTCAATGCAAGTCGCGGGTCCGTTTCCGGGCAGTGTGCTTAGGACCGTGCCGGCGGGTTTTTAATTGACACACGAATACCCTTTACCTATTATCCTCAAGCATGATAATTTCTCAGGAAATCCAACCATCGGACTGGAGAAAGGGTGAATCCCCATGCGGGCTGTTCGTTTGCGACTTTGACGGTACGCTATTGCGTTCGGACCGCAGTTTTTCCAATGCCGACCTGGCGGCACTAAAACAGCTCGGTACGTTTGGCATCGTCCGGGTGATCGCCACAGGCCGTTCCATCTACTCATTAAATACGGTCTCTATTTCAGCGCTTCCGGTGGATTTTATAATATTTTCCAGCGGTGCCGGGGTTACCCAACATCCGAACGGCCAAATTATCAGAAAAGTGAGCCTGGAAGCCCATGAGGTAAGTCGGGCAATCGCCATCCTGCAGGCCGGCGACCTTGATTTTATGGTTCACCGCCCCATACCGGATAACCATGTTTTTGGTTATTTTAAGTCAACCCCCGCAAATGCTGATTTCAAAAGACGTATCGATTTGTACAGTCAATTTGCATTTCCTCTGGATGAGCTCTCCGACGGTTTTGGCACGGCGACGCAGTTGCTGGCCATTCTTCCGCCCACGGGCAGCCCGCAGGTTATAGAAACCATAAGAAAAAAGTTGCCGGATTTTAATGTCATCCAGACGACCTCGCCGCTGGACGGGCAATCCATCTGGATAGAAATTTTTCCGGCAACTGTTTCAAAAGGGCTTACCGTCGCCTGGTTGACCGCAGAATTTGATCTCGATCCCGGTCGAACCCTTTCCATCGGCAACGATTACAATGACCTGGATTTGCTGGAATGGGCTGGAAGCAGCTTTGTTGTGGAAAATGCGCCGGAGGACTTAAAAAAACGATTCCCGGTGGTTGCCTCCCATAACGAAAGCGGTGTGGCCGAAGCCGTTGAGTGCTGGCTGGCCGCAGCGCCTTTCAAAGATCCAAAATAATACCCGATTTACAACTGCATTTATTTTCTGTTCTCTGGCAGGAAGTTTCCGAAAATTTAGGTTTCAGGTTTCAGTGTTCAGGTGTCAGCTCTGATAATCTTGACACCCGCTTTCCGCCATCTGTCTCCTGTTTTCTGACACCTGACACCCGAAACCTGAAAACTTAAAGGGCAGCCTTCTGGGTGGCCAGCAGCCAGAGATCAGCAGCAAACTTCCCGAACAGCCTCTTCAAATATAGACAGGCCCAGATCGATTTCTTCTGCGCTCACGGTTAAGGCCGGGCAGAAACGAATACTGTTTTCCCCGCAGCCTAAAATCAGCAGGCCTTTTTCAAAGGCTTTACGAATGATCCTGGGTCGCCAATCCGTGGCGGGTTCTTTGGTCTCACGATCCTTTACAAGTTCAACGCCAACCATCAGTCCTTTGCCGCGAACATCTCGATACATTCAACCAATTTTTGTAGTTCGCGCAAGCCGCTCATCAG
>JASFGZ010000574.1:0-3199 GCA_050123495.1 Desulfobacterales bacterium | reverse complement strand
ATCCGGAATGTTTTGCGCAATGATTCGACCCGCCGCTTCCTCGTGCTGATTGTTCGCAAAGGCATTCATAAAGCAAACGGCTACAGCCTCGATGCCTTCGGTGGCCATAAAATTTACCGCATTTTCAACATCATCTTTATTTAAGGGGGTAACGATTTCGCCCTTGTAGTCCATTCGTTCTTGCACCGGTAGTCGCAAATATCGCTCAACAAGGGGTTCCACATTCGGATACAGGTTGTCATATTGGCGTTCGCGGATGCCTCTGCGCATCTCAAGGGTGTCTCTTAGTCCTTTGGTCGTCAGCAAGGCGGTTTTGGCGCCCGTATAGGTCAGAACCGCATTGGTCGTTACGGTCGTGCCATGAACGATTACCGATACATGTCCTAAAAATTCTTCAAGGCTCAGCTGCTGATCGGATGCCATCTCCTTGAGGCCGTTCAAGGTACCGATGGAAGGATCTTGCGGGGTAGATAGGACCTTGTAGATTTTTGAGGAACCGTCGTCAAAGGCCAGCAAAAAATCCGTAAATGTTCCTCCAACATCTATGCCAATCTTAAAATTCATATACTCCTATAAATGAAAAAAATTCGAAGCATGAAACTCTAAATTCGAAACAAATTCAAAATTCGAATGATCAGATGTTCTAAAGAGAATGGAGTTCTTTCATCAGTGATACTTGAAACAGTAAGTCCAAATATGTCTTTAGGTTTTGAAATTAAGGATTTTGATAATTTGAATTTGTTTCGGATTTCGATATTCGGATTTCGAATTTCAATACTTAGATCTGTAAGCAATTAATATTTCTTAGAGAAAAAAAATTATAATAGCGTTTAATTTGCTACTCTTCGATAATGCATTCTTCCGTACCATCTTTTCCCTCTTCCTGACCGCACAGATCTAAACCTTGCTTTTCCCTGATGGCAGCCAGTACTCTTTCGGGGGTAATGGGCAAATCTTTTATGCGAACCCCGATGGCATCATAGATGGCATTGGCGATGGCCGGTGCAGTCGGCACACAGCCCGGCTCACCGATTCCTTTTGCACCGAAGGGTCCGTCTTCGTCATAGGTTTCAAGAACCGGTGCTTTGATCGCAACGACATCTTTGGCCGTCAGGATCTTATAATCTCTGAAATTGGGATTCATATTCTGCCCTTTTTCGGAGATGACCTGTTCGGTCAGTGCATAGCCAACGCCCATCATCACGCCGCCATATACCTGGCCTTCCAGCAGCAGGGGATTAATGGCCTTGCCGACATCATGGGCGGCAACGTACTGCAGGATTCTAATCTTTCCGGTCTCCTTGTCTACTTTCACCCTTACCCCGTGGGTTCCAAAGGTATAGGTCATCGACATGTTACCACGGAAATCTTTACCCATATTTTCATTGGCCGGATCGAAGAAATGTTCAGCCATCAGCATCTGGCCCCCGTGACTGAAATGCGCTTTTCGAAGCAGCTTGCCGATCTCGAGTTTTTTTTCAGGATCATCCTGATGAATCAGATGACGATCGCGAAGAACGAGTTTTTCCATGGGTGCTTCCAGCTGTTTGGCGCCCAGCTCGAGAATGCGGGCTTTAAGCTTACGGGCAGCTCCCAGAGCGGCATTGCCGGCAACAAAAGTGGTTCGGCTGGCATGTGCTCCGACATCCCAGGGACACATGTCGGTGTCAGTGTGAATCACGTGAATATCTTCCACTTCCAGGCCGAGCTCTTCAGCGACGATTTGAGCGACGACCGTGTCGGAGCCCTGGCCCATATCCGTCGCGCCGGTGAATAGATCGATCTTGCCGAAATCATCCATTTTTATAATGGTTCCGCAACCATCTGATTTATAAACCCGGGCACCACCACCGACGTGAATGAGAGATGCCATGCCGACCCCTTCGCCTTCCTGTTTGGGCTGATTCCATTCTAACTGCGTCTTGACCGAATCGATACATTGCTCCAAGCCACATGTCGTAATCCGCAGTCCCTGGGTGGAAACATCACCGGGCTGGTTGGCATTCAGGCGGCGAAATTCGATGGGATCGATGCCGGCAGATTCGGCCAGCATGTCCATGGCGCTTTCGATCGCAAAGGTTGCCTGGGGGTTCCCGTAGCCCCGCATCGCCTGGGCATAGGTATTGTTGGTATAGACACATTTGGCTTCATAACGGACATTGGGAACCCGATACAGGGAGGTAATCGGCATCATCATCACCGACGGCGTGGTGGCCCCCCAGGAGGTATGGGCGCCGTTGTCTAAAATCATCGATATATCCCGAAAAAGAAGCCTGCCATTTTTATCACACCCCTGGGATAAATACGTAATGGTCGGCTGACGGGTGGAGGTCGCTATAAACTCCTCGGTGCGATCGAATTCGACTTTCACCGGTTTGCGCGTGTAAAATGCCAGTAATATTGCAATATATTCATAAGCATAGGTATCCAGCTTGCTGCCGAAGCCGCCGCCGATGCAGGGTTTGATGACCCGAACCCTGCGGTTTTTTAACCCCATCGCTTTGAGGGCCTCCAGAAAATCCTTTTGAGCCAGAGACGGGATCTGGGTATTGGAATGAATGGTTAAATTATTGGCAGGGTCAAACTCGGCGAGCGCACCGCTGGTTCCCATGCAGCAGTGGGTTACCCAGGTGGTGCTGAAGCGTTCTGTCACCACATGCGCAGCTTCTTTTTTGGCCGCCTCCACATCGCCATAATGCAATTTCCAGGGCATTTTCAGCACATTGGATTTATGGGCCTCATGAACCAGAGGGGCGTCTGCTTTCATGGCCGCCTCAGGGTCAAAGATGGCCGGCAGGGCTTCATAGGTCACTTCGATACGCCCCAGGGCCTCTTCGGCAATTTCCGGAGTGGTGGCTGCCACGGCCGCCACCTCATCCCGGTAGGAACACACTTTTTCCGTTTTTAGCGGGCGATTGTCTTTATAGACACCCATGCGTATCTCGGGAACATCTTCACCGATTAACACCGCTAAAACACCCGGAATCTCTCTGGCTTTGGATGTGTCTATCTTTACAATTTTTGCATGGGCATACTTGCTGTAAAGAATCTTTCCGTAAAGCATTCCCGGAACCTTTAGATCTTGGATATATTTAACCCGCCCGGTGGCCTTGTCTACCGCGTCCAGCTTGGGAACTCTTTGGCCGACTGAACACAAGTTCTGCATCGCTCGCGCTCCTTCTTTTTTGTTCAATTTTTG
>JASFGZ010000573.1:0-3204 GCA_050123495.1 Desulfobacterales bacterium | reverse complement strand
ATGAGAAGTTGAGATTGTATTTAATGGATTAAGATCATTTTATCTCATTACTTTTCACCCTTCGGGCGAGCCGGAGGCTTCCATCTGCTGCGTTATTAAGGGCTTGCAATAGCTTACTATGACTGCGCCCTTAAATCCCTTGCATATGAAAGCCTCCGACTCGTGCAAGACTCAGGTATTGTCTTTCGCGCTATAAACTGTTTATAATTTTATCACGCCTGGCGTTCGAGATCAAATTTCGGCAGCCTGCATTTGAATGCCGGTTTTGCACCTGAGCCGCGTAATGCCTAAAAAAAGAGGCGGGCTCATTTCAGCCGGCCTCTTTCTTTTTAACCTCCCCATTGATCAAAGGTATTTCTTGATTTTGCAGGTTATGCCGTCAATTCGTTTCCTTTACTCCGACGAAGACCGAGAACCCGCTGTCCGTTATTGTGGCCGAAGCGGCAAACTCGTCTTCAGGTTCAGAATAACTTTCGGTGCTGCTGTAATAGTGGTTAATTTCCTTCACCACGGAATGGTAAGGCCGCCGGTAGAAGCGGCCGGGGTGACCATGCCGGTAGACCGGCCGATGACGCCAGCGCCAAAATTTAGGCCCATGCCGGTACGGCGCACGATAGTGATGCCGTCTGTGGAATTTTGGTTTGAACCGGGGTCCCGGGCGATTAAAATGCTGCCCGAAATGATTGCGGGAACCGCGGTCACGGATTCGCTGCCGGTCAAAATCGCGGTCTCCGGACCCATTCCTTGGCTGAAATTGGTCGCTTCGATCTGGGCGGCGATCGCCGCCTCTTTCGCGCAGGGCCCAGGAATTACTGGTCAGGGCCATCATAAATCCAATCAATACAACGCCGATGATGATGATCTTTTTTTTCATGGCTTGTCTCCTTGTTTTCGAGATTTAATGCATGGTTATCCGGGTTGTTTAACCCAAATGACGGACCTGATTTCAGAAAAGTTTACAAAAAAGCAGACAGGGTTTACGAATACTGCAAAGACGCAAGGCCCGGACCCATAACGCACAAGCTTTATGATACCCTGCTGGGTATTCAATACGGCGATTTACCCGATAAGTTTGGTTGGATTGAAATGGTGAATTAAAGCACCAAGGGTGCTCTAAGTTTAGAAGTGACTAAAATGAGCTAAAGCGTTTGGCCTCTCGCAAAGACGCAAAAACGCCAAGGGCTTTTTTTTTATTTAAATTATAATTCTTTGCGACTTAGCGGCTTTGCGTGAGCAATAATATTAAAGAGGAAAAGTTCTATTTTAATCGGGCTCAGCGCTGAATTTATATCCAACGCCGTAAACCGTGCTGATGATTTCCTGGCCGGGGAGCTTCTGTGCAATTTTCTTGCGCAGATTTTTAATATGGCTGTCGATGGTGCGATCATAGCCTTCAAAATCATATCCCTGAACCCGGTTGATGAGTTCACTCCTTGAAAATACGCGATTCGGCTGGGTCATCATGATTTTTAGCAATCCAAACTCATTGGGGGTCAGGTTTAACACCTGTTTGCCGATCATCACTCGATGGGTTTTATCATCCAGGGAAATCGAACCGACTACCAGACTGTGCGCCTGGGGTTCGGCATGCACTCTTCTGAAAACTGCCTTGACCCGTGCAACCACCTCCCGTGGGCTGAACGGTTTGCAGATATAATCGTCTGCACCCAGCTCCAGACCCAGGAGCCGGTCGATCTCTTCCACCCGGGCGGTGAGCATGATGATAGGAACATTGGAAAACCGCCGGATCTCCCGGCATATTTCCATCCCATCTTTTCCAGGCAGCATGATATCCAGTAGAATTATATCCGGCGGGTCTTTTTTGATCTGAGCAATAACGCGGTTACCGTTGTTCTGGGAAGATGTTCGAAAGCCGGCATCTCTCAGATAATCACAAAGCAAGCTGGCGATTTTCTCTTCGTCTTCGACAATAAGTATGTGTCTGCTCGTCATGAGTCTTATCTTTTTATGCAGTCTGTGGAAGTTCGATCTCGATTCGAAGCCCGCCCGAATTTCCGTTAGCGGCACGGATTTCTCCGCCGAGGGCATTTACGATACTCTTGCAAATACTTAAGCCCAAGCCGCTGCCCCCCTGGGTGCGGCTTCTCGACCGATCCGCCCTGTACAGCCGGTCAAACAGGTGGCCTAACGCTGCTTCGGGAACACCCGGCCCGGAATCCTCGAAAAACATTATCAATCGGTTTCCAGTGCGCTCTTGTCCGATCCTCAAGGTGCCGGGAGTATCCGCATACCGCAGGGTGTTTTCCAGCAGGTTGGAAAAGAGCTGCTGCAGGCGGTTGGCATCGCCGATAATGGTTATGGGGCAGTCATTTTCCAAGTTATTTTCAATTGTAATCTGATTCTCAGCGAAACGGTGTTTGAAATGGCCGAGCGTCTCTTTTAGAACCGCCACGGGCTCAACTGGCACTTTTTTAATTGAGAGCGCTCCGGCATCGGCCAGAGAAAGTTCATGAAGATCGTTTACGATTTTGCTCAGGTGTTTAGTTTCCGAATACAGGGAATCAAGAGTATCGCGGTTGACCGCCCTGACCCCGTCTTTCAGCGCCTCGATCTCACCACTTAAAATTGACAGCGGCGTTCTCAATTCGTGCGCAATATCGGAAATCCACTGTTGGCGAGTCTGTTCATATTGTTCCAGAGTTTGCGCCATGGTATTAAAATCCGCGGCCAGCCGCCCCAGTTCATCGTTGGACTCAACTTCGATTCGGGTATCAAATCGGCGTGAGGCCAGTGCCTGGGTTCCGGCCGTTAGTTTGCGGATGGGTGCCAGCAGATGCTTGGATAATACAAACGACACAATGGCGACCAGCAGTAGAATACCGCCACCGATAAAATAGAGCAACTGGGATTGCTGTTTTAAGAATCTAACCACTAGTGGATCTGCCAGCTGCTCTCTTTTGTGAAGGCCTAACCAGCCTATGGTTTTGCCAGGGACGGTAATTTCCTTCAGGGTATAGCTGTCATATGAGACCCTGGCGCGTCCGCCGGCAATATGTTGTTTATCAGCATTAAAAACCGCCAGTCTGCGGGCCAATCGCTGAATACGTTTAGGAGGCACAGGCGGCGGCAGGTCTTGAGTGCTGCCCCGGGATTCTTGGTTTTCAAAATCAGGCCGTGGTGGGGGAGGTCTACGAAGGTCAAAAACTCTTCGTGGCAGGCTGGATCGCAATATAGCCTCCCAGC
>JASFGZ010000572.1:0-3204 GCA_050123495.1 Desulfobacterales bacterium | reverse complement strand
TACTCTCTACGCTTTTTCCTTTTAGTCGTGTCCCTTCGGTAAGCGTGCGTGAAATAAAATCTGTGATGATATAACATCGGTTATCCAAATCAGAAAGGAGGATAATCGATGACACTGCCAGTGCCGGCGAGCAAAAATCTCACTTTAGACCAAGTGCGGGAGCAATTTGAACATTGGCGCAGGACAAGGGAAAAAAAAGGAGCTATCCCGGAGGCCTTATGGGAAGCTGCTGTATCGCTTAACTCTGATTATTCCCTCTGTAAGATAGCAAAAGCTTTGCATCTCGGTTATTACGATTTGAAGAAGCGGATTAAGCAAGAATCTTTTTCCCCATCCTCTGACAATAGAGCTTCGTTTGTTGAGCTGGATTTAAGCGGTCATCTGTACAATGCCGAATGTATTGTTGAGATGAAGGATAAAAAGGGAGCGACGATGAGGATGTATTTTAAGGGCAAGGCCGGAATTGATCTTCTGGAACTTGGCAAAACATTCTGGAATAAACGGTAATGATCCAGGTTACCCCGCAGATGCGCATTCTTTTGGCGGTGGAGCCTGTGGACTTCAGAAATGGGATTGATGGGTTGGCCAGAATCTGCCGGCAAACTCTCAATTCTGATCCCTTTTCAGGTTATGTTTTTATTTTCCGCAACAAGAGAGCCAGTTCCATTAAAGTGCTGATGTATGACGGGCAAGGTTTTTGGCTGTGCCAAAAACGGCTGTCAAAAGGACGGTTTAAATGGTGGCCGACTGATGGAACGGCATGTTTGAAACCTCTGGCTGTTCATCAACTGCAGCTTCTCATTTGGAACGGCAATATGCACAAAGCCCGGGTGGCCCCTTTTTTCAAACCTATTCAATGCTGATGAAAAATCCTTTAAAAAAAGACTTGCGTTCCATTTCCCATTATGCTATTGTGCTCGTATGGATTCAGATTTCAGATACCGGGGCAAGGTTTTAACCTCCGGTGATATAGCGTTTATAAACCGGTTGATAAAAGATAATCCAAAAGACAGCCGTAGGACTTTATCTAAAAAACTTTGTGTTGAATGGAATTGGACCCAGCCCAACGGAGCTTTGCGGGATATGGTATGCCGGGGTTTGATGCTCGAACTCCACAGAGCCGGACACATCCGGCTTCCTGAAAAAAAACAAAATCCTGGTAATCCGTTTATCCGAAGGACTAAGCCTGGGAAAGCAAAAATTGATCAAACCGCAATTAATGCGAGACTTCCGGAAGTGACTCCATTGGAATTCCGTCAGGTTCGCCGCACTGATTCTGAAAAGCTTTTTAACAGTCTTATCGAGCACTACCATTACCTGGGCTATTGTCATCCTGTAGGGGAACAGTTAAAGTTCCTTGTCTATTCACAGCAAAGGCCCATAGGGTGTCTGGCCTGGTCTTCAGCACCTCGTCATATTGGATGTCGTGACAGGTTTATCGGCTGGCCGGCACAAAACCGCAGAAACAATATCCACCTTATGGCTTACAATACCCGGTTTTTAATCCTGCCCTGGGTCAAAGTGAAGTATCTGGCTTCCCACATATTAAGCCGTATGGCAAAAATACTTGCAAACCAATGGGAGAAAGTCTACAGCCATCCCATCTATTTTCTTGAAACTTTTGTGGATAAAGAACGTTTCTCCGGCACTTGCTATAAAGCTGCCAATTGGATATACCTGGGCGATACTACAGGCCGGGGGAAAAATGATCACACCAACAAACCGAACCGGTCGATAAAAGCCGTATGGGGTTATCCGTTGACTCCGGATTTTCGTCAACTTATGGGTGGAAAAAGGTTATGAAACCGGTAAAGCGCATAAATTTGACTCCCCAACAGGTTGATGACCTGCTGGACCGGGTAAAAAACAGCTCACTTCAACAAAGTGATTATGAGATTATAAAAGCCATGGCTGAAATGATTAAAGCGCTCAGCCAGGCGGTTGATCAAAAAGGCACATCTATCCGGCGTCTTTTGCGGATGATGTTTGGCCCCGGTTCTGAGAAGCTGGAAAAGGTTATTAAAGACCAGATCAAACAGTCAAAGACACCTTCAGACAAAAACAAGGAGAAACCAAACGGCCACGGCAGAAACTCAGCCTTCGATTACACCGGAGCCGAAGAGATTGAAGTACCGCACCCAACCTTAAAGCCTGGTGATAAATGCCCGTTATGTCCGAAAGGAAAAGTCTACCGGATGGAATCTCCCTGCGTTTTAGTCCGTGTAACGGGAAAAGCGCCTCTTCAGGCTGCCGTTTACAAGATGGAGAGACTGCGGTGTAATCTCTGCGGAGAGATTTTCAAAGCCAAGCCGCCTCCAGGCATCGGAGAAGAAAAATATGATGCCTCCTCCGGCGCAATGATAGCTCTTTTAAAATACGGCTCAGGTATGCCTTTTAACCGCCTCGAACAGCTTCAGGCAAGCGTCGGCATCCCGCTGCCCGCCTCAACTCAGTGGGATATAGTCGAACATGTGGCTGACAAGGTCTACCCGGTTTTCGAGGAACTTAAACGGCAGGCCGCCCAGGGTGAGGTTATTTATAATGATGATACAACCGTCAAGATACTTTCGTTGATGAAAGAAAACAAAGAAGATAAAACGGAAAAAAAGGGAATGTTTACAACCGGCATCCTCTCTACGGTCAATGACCGGAAGATCTCGCTGTTTTTAACCGGACGAAAACATTCGGGTCAAAATATGGATGATCTAATCGAAAAACGCACGCCGAATACCAAAAGGCCAATCCAGATGTGTGATGCGCTGTCGCGCAATACACCCAAAGCATTTAAAACCCTATTGGCAAACTGCCTGGCCCATGGAAGAAGAAAGTTTGTTGACGTGGCCTGGAACTTTCCTCAGGAATGCCAATATGTGCTGGAAACTTTCGCAAAGGTCTACAAAAACGAAAAAATCGTCAAAACTAAACAAATGAACCCGGAAAAACGACTCAGTTTTCACAAAAGTAAAAGTGGGCCGCTGATGGATGAGCTGAAAAAATGGTTCAAACAACAGATCGAAGAAAAAAAAGTAGAACCAAACTCAGGGTTGGGAGAAGCTATAGCCTATATGCAAAACCATTGGAAACCGCTGACCCTCTTTTTGCGGATGCCCAATGCCCCCCTGGACAACAACATCTGTGAACAGGCGCTAAAAAAAGCTATCCTGCATCGAAAAAACGCTCTGTTTTATAAAACAGAACATGGTG
>JASFGZ010000571.1:0-3210 GCA_050123495.1 Desulfobacterales bacterium | reverse complement strand
GCGTTGCAGCGCCTGCCAGAATTAAACTGGTTTTAGATGAAGTCGATCAAGATCTGTTTACGAATCTAAAACATCTCCTCGGTGATCAATATTTTTCAAGTTTCCGCGGACAGCGATTTTTGAAGACGCCATCCCCTATCGATAAGGAAATGCTGTCGTTTTATGCCAATGAATTACTGCCGGCAACAGAGCACAATCCGGTTATCGTGTTTAACCTGCGGGAAAACGTTAAATTTCATGACGGCCACATATTTGATGCCCACGATGTCAAGTTCACCTATGAGGCCATTATGAATCCCAGGAATCTCTCGCCCCGCGTCGCAGACTATGAACCGGTCAAAAAAGTAGAGGTGATCGATCCGCTTACCGTTCGTATTGTTTATAAACGGCTTTACTCGCCGGCCATCGGAACCTGGGGCATGGGGATCTTGCCCGAACACCTCCTCAACTCGCAAGCGCTCAAAACAGAAGCGGTGGCATTGGGCCAAGATGTGCAAAATTTCACGATGCGACAGAGTGGGTTCAGCCGACATCCCATCGGATGCGGGCCATTTGTGTTCCGCGAGTGGAAATCGGATCAGTACATCATCCTGGACCGCTTTGAGGACTACTGGGAAGGACCACCTAATTATAAAAAATACATATTCAGGGTCATCCCTGATCTGCTTACTCAGGAAATGGAGTTTTACGCTGGAACCATTGACAATTATGGTGTGCAACCCCACCAGGTCAAACGTCTGAGAGAAGATCCGAATTATCAGAGTTTTTCTGGCACCTCATTCGGCTACACTTACATCGGGTACAACATGCGACGGGAACCCTTTGATGATATTCGGGTTCGTCAAGCTTTAAGCATGGCGATCGATGTAGAAAAGATTATTAAGTATGTCATTTACAACCAAGGAGAAAGAATCACGGGCCCGTTCCTAAGGCAGACTGATTTTTATAACCATAATATCAAACCTGTCCCATATGATCCTCAAGGGGCTTTAAAACTACTGGCGGAAGCCGGGTGGCAGCGCAACGCCGAAGGCTGGCTTGAGAAAGACGGCAAACGCATGCAATTTAAGCTCATCACCAACAATGGCAATGATATTCGCAAGGCGATTCTATCCATTGCCCAGGATTCATGGAAGCAAATCGGCATCGATGTGCGCACCGATCTTTTGGAGTGGGCTGTTTTTATTCAGGAACGGGTTAATAAATTGGACTTTGATGCCCTGGTGCTGGGCTGGTCCATGGGAATCGATCCCGACCTCTACCAGATCTGGCATTCCAGCCAGACGGGTTTTAATCAGCTTAATTTTGTGGGCTTTAAAAACAAAAAAGCCGATGATCTGATTGTTAAAATCAGACAGGAATACAACCACACACAACAGATCGAATACTGTCACCGCTTGCATGAGATCATCGCGGCAGAACAGCCCTATACGTTTTTATACGTCGGTAAATGGACAGCCATTTTGGACAAACGAATCGTGATACGCAAAAGCGATGACCCGGCTATGATCGTTTATGAAAAAATAACACCGACCAAAACGGGCAATTATGCCTTTCATTTCAACAAATGGATCAAACTAGCGGAAATGCCTGAAATTACGTCACAGTAAATCATAACCATCGGTAGAAAAAATGATTTCATTTATCGGGCGCAGTATCGTCCAGAAAATTATCACCCTGTTTTTTGTTTCGATTGTATCTTTTTTGATCATCCATCTGGCCCCCGGTGAGCCCAGCCAGGTGGATCCCATGAATCCTAAGTTCACGCGCGAAATGGTTGAAAGATTCCGCCAGGAATTTCATCTGGATGAACCCCTTTATATTCAGTATCTCTACTTTTACCGGGACCTGTTCACCGGCAAAACCATTTCCTGGAAAGACAACCGACCGGTCCTAAAAAAGATATGGGAACGATTTCTCAACAGTTTGCCGCTGTTCATCGTTGGCACTATTCTGACCTGGACCATTTCTTTTCCGGTCGGAATCCGCTCAGCACTTTTCAGAGGTGGAATTTATGACCGCAGCTCGACATTCTTTGCTTATTTATTAATTTCAATCCCGGGCTTCTTTTTTGCTTATATTCTGATTATTTTCGTTGTCACTCAATTTCAGGTGCCGGTTATCGGGATGGAGACATTTGGCATTGGTGACACCCCCTGGACGAACAGGGCCATGGACAGGATCTGGCATCTCTTGCTGCCTTCCGTTTTGGGTGCGACCGGCGGCATTGCCGTTCTTTCTCGCTACGTTCGCAGCCAGATGCTCGAGGTCGAAGGTCAGGATTACGTCCGCACGGCTAAAGCCAAAGGATTATCCCCGGATCAGGTCCATTATAAGCATGCCCTGCGTAACGCCCTCTTGCCGTTTGTAACCATGTTTGGACTGATCTTGCCAGGTCTGATCGGCGGATCAGTCATTATCGAATCGATATTCGCATGGCCGGGCATGGGTAGAATGGCCTATGAAGCCATTCTCGCCAGAGACTACCCGGTCATTTTAACGATTAATTTTGTTTCAGCAGTTCTGGTACTGGTTGGCACCTTTATTTCGGATCTTCTTTATATGGTGGTAGACCCCAGAATACGATTGTAATGGATGTAAACCCACATACAGACACACAGGATTATCAGCTGGATGAGCCGCTGGCGCCCAAACGAACTCGCCTGGAGGAGTTCTGGCGTCTTTTCAAGCGAAACAAAATGGCAATAGCAGGAATGGCATTTTTCATCCTATTCTTTGTCTTTGCCATCATCGGACTGGCATTGACCTCCGGTAATGACCCTTTTCTCGATCCTGCCCTGGTGCGCCTGCAGGACAAGTTACGCCCGCCGCTGGCAAGACCCAATCTTGAAATGTTGCAGCCCAATGAAGTCCCTGAGCTCGGCGTCTATCTCTTAGGAACCGATGATCTGGGGCGTGATGTATTCGCCAGAATGCTTCAGGGCTCCTGGGTATCTTTGACTGTCGGTTTCGTGGCGGTTGGTATCGCGATTATTATTGGGATATTTCTAGGCGGTATAGCAGGATATTACGGGCAACGCCATGTTCGGATCAATCAGCTGACTGCCGCTGGATTGTTGACGGTGGGCGCTATTCTACTGATCACCGATCTGATTTGGGCGGGGGCTGTATTTTTGCTTTGCGGTCTGGCCTGCATTCTAATCTCGATTTTGACGAAAAAATCAGCTAACATCAAAAGCAAACCCACCT
>JASFGZ010000570.1:0-3230 GCA_050123495.1 Desulfobacterales bacterium | reverse complement strand
TTGAGTCCGACCGGCCTTTGATTTGAAATTTTTCGATTTGCTGCTCTGCCTGCTGTTGTGCATCCAACCAGCGCACCACAAAATTATCCCGGTTCTCCTTCAAGGCAAAATGTTCCGTAATATTCAACCCTGAAATTAAACCCTCTTCAAGGCGCGATGCCGGAAGAAAGGCAACTCCCAGGTGTTTGAAAGAATGGTGGTCTTGCCTGCGCATCTCGCGTCCCAGCAATTGTATAGACCCCCGCTTTGCCTGCTTTAAACCACCGGCAATCCGCAGAAACACCCCCTGTCCGCTGCCTTCAAGGCCGGCCAGCCCAACGACTTCTGCCTCACGGATGACAACATTACAATCGGCAAGTCCCGCACGTCCACCGCTGCCGGATACATTTTTCATCACCAGAACCTCTTTTCCAGGTGTTTCGGAGCAGCGCGGGGGCGTTGCGGGTGGTGTGCCGAACATCATTTCAAGCAAGGTGCGGGATTCAAATGGCTGATCCATTTCACCGGTCACGATTCCATGGCGCAAAACGGTTACCCGGTCACATAGCGCCTCAACATCTTCGAGCTTATGCGAAACCAGGATAATGCTTTTGCCATCATCGGCTAATTTTTTGAGCGCATCAAAAAGTACTTCTTTTTGGGCGCTTGAGATGCCGGTCGTCGGCTCATCTAAGATCAATACCTGTATGCCAAGCGCCAGCAGCCTGAGTATTTCCAGTTGTTGTCGTTCGCCAATTGTCAGGCCATTTAAAACAGCATCCGGTCGCAATGAAAAATTCAGTGCATTGGCAAGCGAATCAAATTTTTCTTTGAAATTTTTCTTCTCTGAACGAAGGCCATCCGTCTGACCCAGCATAAAATTGTCCAGAACGGTCAGTAACGGATAATCAAGCGGGTCCTGATACAGCATTCCGATTCCCAGTTCCGCGGCCTGGGCCGGATTCCGATAATCCACCGCGGTGCCGTCAACAAGAATTAGGCCCCGCGTTTGATTGCTAAAGCCCGCCAGGATTTTCATGAGCGTGCTCTTCCCGGCACCGTTTTCACCGAGGATTCCGTGAATCTGCCCGGGAATCAGTTTCATATTAATGCCATTGTTGGCTTTGATGGGCCCGAAATATTTGTGAATTTCCCGCAGCTCAATTTGCATGGTGGATGGGTGCTTTTAGTTTAAATTTGCGTGTTAAACCTAAATAAACTTACTCGATCTGAAAGTAAATAAGTTTTATGTGCATGGGCGTTTTCGCGGGATGGAGCGATGGTGTATTGAAAAGACAAAGTGCAGGAGGCTTCCAGCATGCCTCCTGCACCTTAAGTATTTAATCCTAAATTTTCTAGATTGCGCATTACTTTGCAGAGCTTTGCCCGTCAATACCCTGCAGTAATTGTTGCATGTACCACACCTGTTTATCGGATGCCGATTGACCGGCTTTGACAAACGGGGTGCCGTCCTGATAGTTCAATGGACCTTTGAACAGATTGATCTTGCCTGAGCCCAGATCCTTTATAAAGCCGTCCAGTTCTTTTTTTGCCGAGGCTGACAGTGCAGAACCGGCAACAAATCCGACGGTGCTGGTGTCGGGATTATTGATATCTTTCCAGTCAGGTCCTAGCCAGATCCACTTGGACTGCCATTTTCCTGAAAAAGCGGCTTTCACAAAATCCACATAACTCGGACCCCAGTTAAAATAAGGCACACCGAGACATACCTCGGAAGCACCTTCACAGGCACCAATGTAATCATAGGGAATGGCCCATACCTCTTTGCCTTCCTGCTTTTTCTGTTTTGCCACTACAACCGCCTCGGTGGTATCAATACCGGAGATAAGCACATCGTAACCCGTGTTAAAAAAGTTCTGGGCAACCTGGGTCGGATCAGCGGTCACCCCCGGGATGTTAAACCAGAACCCGATCCAGGTAACCTGAAATTTCAATGCCTTGGGATCTTTCTTAAGCACATTTTCCCAGGCATATTTTGCACCCAGATAGGCACAGGCGACCAGGCGACGGGTTTCTTCGTTGATCAGCGGTCCCAGATAGCCTATTTTTCCGGTTTTGGTGGTGAGTGCGGCCGCAAAACCCGCCATCATTTTGCCGTATTCCATGCGCCCCATTAAATTGCTCAGATTCTTCGGGGCTTTACCGGTCAGCACGTCGTCACCGGAAATATGAATAAAGTGAATATTCGGATGCATTGTCGCCGCTTCGCGCGTTCCGTCTTTCATATCATCGGAATTGGCAATGATTAGCTTCGCTCCCTTTTCCACCATGTCGTCAACCAGCTGCGGAATGGTGACACCGGGACGATCGGCCGGGTTGACCTTATCTATGTAAATCATTTTGGCGCCCGGAACCATCTTTTCGACATATTTACCGCCCTCAAAATGAGCCTGGCTCCAGCCATGGTCATTGTAAGGGCCTACAAGAAGCAACCCGAAAATATTGGTCTTTTCGGCTGCCAAAACCAAACCATTTGTCGCGAATACGAAAGCAAAAACGAGACAAATGCTTGCGAATCCACAAATCGTCTTTTTCATCATGGTTTTTCCTCCTTGGTCAAATGAAATCATAAAGTCCTGTTTTTATTGACGTGATAAGTAATTTAACTTCTTAAAGATTCAATCCTTCGAAACCAACGGAATCCTGTCTCGAATGCGATCCCATCCTGTTTTAGACAAGAATAATAATTGAAGTCGCCTGAAGCGGATCACAGGGCTTCTGTCTTTATAAATAAAAAGGTTACCTGAGGTCAAGTCAGAATTCTCAAACTGAATTAAATTTTTTAATAGAAATTTCAGTTGGTTATAAACTGTAAAATGCTGTCAATTCATTTTCTGAATAATATTAATAACAAAGCGCGCATCAAATTTTAACACTTTCTTCATATTTTCTGACTGCTTGCTGATTTTTAGCGAAAATTCCACCTGAAGCAATTAGAAATGCCTAAAGTGAACTAAAATGGGCTCATCTGCCGGGGAGGGATAAATGCGATCAGCGTTATAAAAAGGTATTTATTTTTATAATCCGCTAAAATCGGCCGGGATCTTCTCCCCGGATAATTTTTGTTGACATACTCAGTGATGTGTGAATTATAAAAAATTTTAAGAATTTATAAGAGAAATCATTTCAAACCCTTCATATCCTGTCTGATCGGTCTACTTTCGAAAGGAAAAAGGCTCACTTGGATTTTAACTTTGAATGTCGTGCTTTTTGAAGCAGGAAATTGCTGC
>JASFGZ010000569.1:0-3231 GCA_050123495.1 Desulfobacterales bacterium | reverse complement strand
TTGCAACTCCTGCAGGCCTTCCAAAAAATATTGTCCTATGGTTTCAGCGGATTCCACCAGATTTTCTCTTTGTAGAATCTCAATAGTTTTCAAGCCGGCTGCACAGGGAACCGGATGATTTCCATAGGTATGCAAGTGGTTAAACACCTCAATGGGTTCCATCACCGCATCTGTAGCTCCCACAGCGCCAAGGGGAACATAACCGCTGGTTATTCCTTTGGCCATGGTCATAATGTCGGGTTGAACATCAAAGTGTTCGGTGGCAAACATTTTTCCGGTACGTCCAAACCCGCAAATCACTTCATCGATAATCAGTAAAATGCCAAATTTGTCACAAATCTCCCGAATGATAGGCCAATACGCTTTGGGGGGAGCAAGCGCTCCGAAACCCTGCTGAATGGGCTCTCCAATAATTGCCGAAAATTGTTCGGGACCTTCAAACTCGATGATACGTTCAATATTGCGTGCACAGACAATATCGCAATCGGGATAGTTTAAATCATAGGGGCAGCGATAACAGTAGGGAGATTCGGCAAAGACACTACCCGGCGCCAGGGGTTCCATCATATGTCGCATCGGCACCACAGAACCTAAGGCCCGCACCCCAATACCATTGACGCCGTGGTAGGCGCCTTTGCGGGAAAGAACTTTATAGCGCCCTTTATCACCCTTAAAATAATGATAATGCTTGGCAAGCTTCATAGCGGTTTCCACAGCCTCTGATCCGTCACATTCAAAAGTGAACCGATTAATGGCACCGGGGGTAATTTCAGAAAGAACTTCCGCAAGTTTTATGGCTGGCCCGTTGGCGAACATCAAGGGGGTAAAATAGGCAAGCTCTATCATTTGGTCGTAAATGGCTTGGGCTAATTCCGTATTCCCATATCCTAAATGAACAGGGCGTGTCACCCCGGCAACCAGATCGATATATTTATTGCCTTCAGAATCAAATACATAAACGCCTTCACCCCTGGATATCACGGTGATGCCTTTTTCAACTTCAGTTTTAGGGGTTAGATGCAAAATTAAATGTGATGATTGATCCATCATGCCTCCCTTTTTTATGCCTCCGACAATTACCCAAGAAGTCCGCGTATTCTTATTAATTGTTCAACCAAAAAATATCTAACCTTCCGATATTATTTAAAATAAAGATCGAAGCGGTGAAAGCTGAAATTAGCATGCCCGTATCAATAAGAGCAAGAGAAAAACGCGCCTGCCAGCTTAAGCTGGAAAACGATCCGTCTCCGTTCCGGCGAGCTCCGCCACGGCAGGCGATTCATTCCGGAAGACAACCTTTATGCGCGTTTTTATCATTTGAAATAGAAACTTATAAACTTGGGAGCGTCGCCTATTTGAAAAAGGCTCAGGATATTTTCAGAGCCGTTGAATTAAATAAGGATCGGAGGGCTCATCAAATCCCGGTCGCATAAAATTCCTGGCTTCCGGAAATATTTTCTCCACCCGTCTGCGCAACCGGTCAAGGTGCATGATGATGGAAAGGATTTGATCGCGGTGACCGGGAAAATAGTTGTGCATATGTCCCCAGGCGGCCATGGAACGGTCAATGGCAATCAGCGCCACTTTAGCGGAACCATCGGAATCTTTGGGAAAATCCTCCAACATTTCTGATGCATTGCCCAAAATACCGCGAACAGATCGCATCAGCTTGACATAAATAAAATGGTGATACCAGTAAATGATTTCTACCATTTCATCGAAAGTGGCCGGTCCGTCAAGGTTATCGATTTTTTGCAAATCGGATGTATTCTTTACGTCCGATTTATCAACGACATGCAGCGAAGGCATATATTCGGATTCAAAAAATGCGTCCACCATTTCATAGTATTTTTTAGCGGCCCGGCAGCATTCATGATTTTGGACAATTTTATCTTTGATGCCTTCTTCGCGCGATGTTTCCTCAAAATCAATGGTATCAAGATCTATTCCCATCTCCTCGGCGGATTCTTCGAGCAGGTCGCGCGTCGCTTTAAATATTTCAGAAAGGTTTTGCCAAAACTTTTTATTGGTTATGTCAGCCGCTTCGGGATCATCCGTATACTTCCGGGACATTGCGAAATTCATGCAGCGCGAGGTGAAAGCGCAGCGTTCACACCAGCGATCGCAATAGTTATAGATTCCAGGAATCAAATCTTTGTTTTTAGCAAGTCTCCTGATTTCTTCTTTTTTCATGAATGACAATACCCCTCGTTTAAATGTGACAGTAAATTGGCATTTCCAATCGATATCGTCAATTAGAAATTCAAAAAGGGGAAAATATGAAAAGTAAGCAACGGAATCAAAACTGATGCCAGCCGATAAATCGTGTCAGCTTCTGATCCGAAGCTAGAACCTCTAAAGGATCAAGGTCTTTTAGAATGGATCGCCGGCACGCCCTGGCTGGCCTCAGTGAGCGCAATTGAGGCGTTAAAATCTTTGAGCCGGGTTTGATCGGCGGATTATTTCTGCTGAATGATTTTGCGCAGGACATACGGCAGGATACCGCCACCATGATAATAATCAACTTCGATGTCCGTATCGAGCCGGGCAGTAACATTAAACTTGATTTCACTTTTATCGGGCTTGACGGCCCGCACTTCCAGCTGCTGCCGGGGCTGGATATCTTCGATACCGCTGATAAAATAGGTTTCAGATCCATCGAGGCCCAGGTTTTCTGCATTTTCGCCGGGCATGAACATCAACGGCAGTACCCCCATCCCCACTAAATTGCTGCGGTGGATTCGCTCATACGACTGGGTGATAACGGCTTTAACCCCCAGAAGGTTGGATCCTTTGGCGGCCCAATCGCGGGAGGATCCGGCACCGTATTCTTTCCCGCCCAGCACCACCAGCGGTGTGCGATCGCCCTGGTAAGCCACGGCGGCATCATAAATATACATCTCTGTTTTTTCGGGAAATTTGACCGTGTAGCTGCCTTCTTTTGCGCCAACCAGTTTGTTCTTCAATCGAATGTTTCCGAAGGTGCCGCGTATCATGACCTCATGATTACCCCGCCGCGATCCGTAAGAGTTAAATTCAGCCGGGGTAACACCTTTGGCAATCAGATACTGACCGGCCGGATATTCCGCCGGTATGGCGCCGGCCGGAGAAATATGATCCGTCGTAATGGTATCACCGACAACCGCCAGGACCCGGGCATTTTCGATGTCGCCTTTTTTAGACAGATCCATACTGAAATTTTCGAAATAAGGCGGATTCTTGATATAGGTG
>JASFGZ010000568.1:0-3256 GCA_050123495.1 Desulfobacterales bacterium | reverse complement strand
TATCCAACGGCTGAATGCCTTCACGGATATTAAAACTTTGACGCAGGGTCTGAATGCGCGATCCGGTGGTTAAGACTTCAGCAATATCCAGATTCCATCCGGTTACCGCGTTGAAAAACTCGACCAATGGAAAGTTGCCGAAAAACATCATTGGCATGATGCAAACCCCGGCGCTGGCGCCCACCTGCAGGTAACTGGATGCCGTTGCACTCATGGGGCCTTTGCCTGAATAGGTATAGCGATCAAATTCTTCAATTTTTAATTCAGGGTAGGGTGCAAACTGTTTGGCACCGCCATCGATGGCCGCCATGGGCGCTGCGGTGTGGCGGCCGGGAGTGGGGTCGCAAACAAAGCCGGTACCGCGGCTGGGAAGAAACAACGCATTGTGAAGGCCGGGTTCCTGGCCGCCCACATGCATGGCAAATTCCTCGGCGCCGCTTCCGATCCGTTGCGCGGCAATTTTAACACCGTCGGCCAGAATATCACCGAATCCTTCCCGGGCAATCATTTTTTCGGTCATGGCGATCATGGCCTCGGCATTGCCCCAGGTCAGGCGAAGGCCATCGGTGTCGGACGCGCTGATGATTCCGTTTTCAAAACATTCCATGGCAAAAGCCAGTGCCGTTCCGGCCGAGATGGTGTCCAGGCCGCTGCGGTTGCACATATCGTTTAATTTAATAATCGCTTCCAGGTCATCACACATACACATGGTACCGAAGGCGCCGATGGTTTCATACTCGGGTTTATGGGTTTCACCGACCGGGTACTTGCCGGTGGTGACATTAAAAATTCCCCCGCAGGCGATCGGACAGTTGGCACAACCGTATTTGCGGCTTTGATAGGAGATGACCGTATCGGCATCTGCAATTTTTTCCAGATCGGGAAATGACTGTTTGCCGGTATAGCGCCAGTTTTTAACGGGAGTGGCTCCGGAAGCAACCAGACCGCCGGTCAAGCCGCAGGTGCCGTGTTTCATCAGCAGCTCGGCAAACCCGCCCATATCCCGCATTTCCCTTAAAAATGCTTTGCGCAGGCGATCCAATGCACCTTTGTCGGCAATACCGGCTTTACCCGTTCCACGAACAGTCAGCGCTTTAAGTTTTTTAGCGCCCATAACCGCACCCACTCCCGAACGGGCTGCAATGCGCCCGGCATCATTGACGATGCCGCTGATCAACGAGAGCTTTTCAGACGCCGGCCCGATGGAAGCGAGGCGAATCTTTTTGTCTCCAGCCTCTTTGCGAATGAAATTTTCGGTGTCGATGGTATCCTGACCCCAGAGGTGGCCGGCGTCCTTTATTTCAAGGTGGTCATCGAAAATGGCAATATATTTGGGTGATGAAGCCGCACCGGTGACAAAAATGGCATCCCAGCCGGCCGCTTTTAATTCCGCACCGAAATACCCGCCGGAATTGGCATCTCCCCAGCCACCGGTCAAGGGCGACTTGCAGACCGCCATATAGCGGCCACCGGTGGGCACTTTTGTTCCGGTCAAAGGCCCGGTCGTAAAACCCAGATAGCTTTCAGGACCTAACGGATCGACGCCTTTTTTCTGACGTTCAAACAATATCCGCGCGCCGATTCCCTGTCCGCCGATAAAATCACGGGCCAGCCCCTCATCGAGTGTTTCGATTGTAATTTCGTCTGTCGTTAAATCGACAAACCCAATTTTGCCTGCATATCCACCAGCCATAAACCGCCTCCTCATCTATTGAAATTAAATTTGCGTATTGTCTTATAGCGTCATTGAATCCAACAGTCAAAAAGTTTCACAGAATTTCCAATCTCAAAAACTTCAATCTCGATCAGAGCTAAATGTCGCCGCCATTCCCTTGTTGTCCCAAATAACGATTTGCTTGCTGGATCTATCCCTCAATTCTATCGCTCCTGTAGGACATATTCCCACACAAAACCCGCAGCTCCAGCATTTATCCTCGTCTATTGAGATCTGCTTTTTGTTTTTATCGATCTTAAAGACGTTATAGATACAGGTCGTTTCGCATTCGCCGCAGAACACACAGGCATCTTCATCAACGACCGGGACATACGGACACGCGGGTGGGATTGTGAAAGGATATTTTTCTTTAGATTTAAGATTTGGGGGATCCTTTATCAAATTGAAAGCTTTACCCTGGAATTCTTCGATTGAATTATATCCCTTTTGCGCCATCCAATTTGCTATGTCTCTATATAAATTATCAAGAATTTGCGCCCCTTTAAAATACATGGCGGAACCGATACCCACCATCGGGCAGCCGCACAGCAGATACTGTAATGCATCCTGGCCCTCATAAATACCGCCGACGCCAATTACCGGAATATTCGATGCCTTTCGCATCCGAGCCACCCTACCTAAGGAATAAGGCAAAAACGACCTTCCCATCACATAACCGCCGATTGAAGGGGTTCCGAAAGGGACTTCTTTTTCAACATCGATGAAAATTCCGCTTGGTGCGTTGTGTGCGGTAATAAAATCCAGACCGGCATTTTCGCAGGTGGCAACAAAGACCTCCAAAGGTTCAATCGTCGGGCTGAGTTTTAATCCGACAGGGATAGATATATTCTTTTTGACTTCCGAGATGATTTGAGCGGCAGACTCAAAACTTTGTGCAAAGACCTTCGCCGCCGATGGCGAAGAGAAATTCAGTTCCAGCATATCGGCACCCAGGGTCTCAAATGACTTTGCTTGGCTGATCCACAGAGGAATGTCAGCCGGATCTTCAAAGAAGCTTGCGATTAACTTTAAATCTGATTCTTTGCACAGACCGGCCATCTGCGAAACATGTAATCTAACAGTTTCGCTGTCTTCAGGGTGCGGTGCGGCCAGAGAAAACAGGCATCCGCCATTTGAATAGGCCTTGCCGAATTTATTTAGCGGAAACTGGTAGGGACGAACCCGGATCCTGAATGCAGCCGGTGAGGTATAGGTTTTGGTAACAATGGCGCCGATATTTTTATCCACCAGATTTTTTATCAAAGATAAATTGGCAGCACATTCCGAAGATGCGACAACGATGGGACTTTTGAATGATAAGCCCGCCAATTGAGCGGATAAATCAACATCCGTGTTCATCATGCCCTCCTTGTGAAGGTTTTTTCAAGGTCCTAATTATTTGGACACAGATTATATTGCGACGCAAGAAAAATTTGAGTTACAACCCGATACCACGATCAGAATTTAAAATCCGAATTTCTTGACAGTTTAGCTGCGAGATAATAGTCACAGTGTTGAAGTTTTTTCCTGCCCTCAAATCTG
>JASFGZ010000567.1:0-3264 GCA_050123495.1 Desulfobacterales bacterium | reverse complement strand
CATACAACAACGAAGACATCCTGACTCGATGCCTCAAGAACACACGTGCCTTCCTCGGCATCTGCTTTAAGTATACACAAAGAACCGGCCGACATCACCGTAAAAAGTATAATAAATACGATTCGAAGTATTCTTCTCATTTTGTTTCCTTTCCAAAAATTGAGCATCTTTCACGGCGTGCGTATTTATAATCCATTTGTTTGACAACCCAACATAAGCCGTTGTCTGTAAGATGTCAAAAACCAGACATTTATCATCTATTGATCCAATTGAGCGACCAATTTTAAAATACCATCAAAGTCGAAGTCTTCTGCCAGCTGGATGAATCTATCGCTGATCGATGCGAAGGTATCGGAGCTGATTTTAAGCTCTTCAGCGATCGCTTTAATCTGGGTGACGTCACCCATTTCAGCGGCTGCCCTGATGCGACCGGCGGCCTCCTTTGCCATTTCCGGAGGAATTTCGGCCAGTGTTTCAATGGTTGGTTTTTTGGATTTACCCACGGTTGAAGGCCCCAGGGATTTTACTGCTTGCAAGGCGTTATCGATAGTGTTTTTCAGGTCTTCAAATTTCTGGTTTAATTCTTCAGTGGATGCGCCCTTTTGTTGGCCGCTTTTGACAAGCTTTTCCAGTTCCACTGCAGCGGTTTTTAGATCTGTGGCCTCCAGATTGCCTGCCAACCCTTTAAGGTTGTGTACTAAGCTGTGGGCCTGTTCAAAATCTCTGGCATCCAGCGCTTTACGGATTTCAGCCGCTGAGTCGGTATATTGATCACCAAAATCCAGCAACAGCTTGCGGTAAAGTTTTTGGTTGCCTCGCAATCTTTTGAGTCCTTCGGTTAGATCAAATCCCGGCAAAGAATCCGGCAATTCTTCCGATCCGAGTGCGGATTCAGCAATCGCTTCTGTGTCGCCGGAACTTTCCGGTTGCTTGATTCGCATGCCTTTTTTAGGCGGCCGGATCCATTTTTGGAGGGTGCCGAACAGCTGATCGGGGTCGATGGGTTTGGTAACGTGGTCGCTCATGCCGGCTTGTATACTTTTATCCGCATCACCGGCCATGGCATGGGCGGTCATGGCGATGATGGGTGTATTTCGGATTTCGGATTTCAGATTTCGGATTTTCCGCGTAGCGGTGTACCCGTCCATCACCGGCATCTGGACATCCATGAGCACGGCGTCATAATCATTTTTCTGGATGGCATCGATGGCTTCCCGGCCGTTGTTGGCCAGGCTGACGTTGAGCCCGGCGCCCTCAAGAATTTCTCGGGCGACCTGCTGGTTAATTTCATTGTCTTCCACCAGCAGCACGTGGGCGCCCTGTATTTGTTTCAATACCTCGGCTTCTTTTTGCGCTCTATGGGTAAGCCTTGATTCCTCAGGTGTGGCTTCGCCAAATGCCTGCATGCTGGCGTCAAAAAGCACCGAAGCGCTGACAGGCTTGAGCAGAAAGCCGTTCAGCCCCACCTGCTCGGTCTGTTGCAACACGTCTTCGCGGCCATAAGCCGTCACCAGGATAATCGCCGGTGTTTTAATCAAACCGGGATGACTTTTGATACGTTCAGCGGCCTCGATGCCGTCCATCTCGGGCATCTTCCAGTCCATGACGACCAGCTCAAAGGGTTGATCTTTGGGCGCGTTTTCCAGTTCGGTGATTCCCTCTTGTGCGGATGCGGCTGCGGTGACCTTGAAGGTAAAGGATTCGAGCATATCTTTTAAAATATTTCTGGAAGTGACGTTGTCGTCGACCACCAGGACTTTCATTCCGCGCAAATCCCTTGAAGGTGCAAAGCGCTTTTTGGCGTGTTCTTTACCGAGACCAAAATTGGCGGTGAAACTGAAAGTGGTTCCCTGACCGTATTCGCTTTCCACCCAGATCTCGCCGCCCATCATGTTGACCAGTTTTTTACTGATTGCCAGTCCCAGTCCGGTGCCGCCGTATTTGCGAGTTGTAGAAGTATCGGCCTGGGTAAATGATTGAAACAGTTTGCCCGCCTGTTCCTCGGTCAGGCCGATTCCGGTGTCTCTGACTGAAAATTTTAAGGTAACCCGGTGCTCATTTTGTTCAAGCAGTTCGCTGGAGATCACAATTTCACCGGAATCGGTGAACTTGACCGCATTGTTGGCCAGATTGATCAGCACCTGTCCCAGTCTTAAGGGGTCTCCGATCAGAAACCGGGGCACCTGCCAATTGCTATTGAACAGCACCTCGAGGTCTTCTTTTTCCTGGGCCTTGACCGTGACCAGATTGGCCAGGTTATCCATCACATCTTCCAGGTTGAAGTCCACGGTCTCGATGTCCATTTTGCCGGCTTCGATTTTGGAAAAATCCAGAATGTCGTTGATGATGCCCAAAAGCGCATTGGCCGAGGTCTGGATCTTTTTCAGGTAGTCGCGCTGCTTGGGGGACAAATCCGTTTTCAGCGCCAGGTGCGCCATGCCGATGACCGCATTCATGGGCGTGCGGATCTCATGGCTCATGTTGGCTAAAAAATCACCTTTGGCCTTGTTGGCATCTTCGGCGGCCTGCCTGGCCCGGATGAGTTCTTCTTCCATGTGTTTGCGTTCGGTGATATCCTGTTTGACCGCCACAAAATGCGTGATTTCGCCTTCACTATCTTTGATCGGTGAAATGGAGGCGCTTTCCCAGTATTCCTCGCCGTTTTTCTTGCGGTTAATAAAATCACCCCGCCAGGTGTTGCCGGAAAGTATGGTTTGCCACATATGTTTGTAAAATGATTCGGGAAGATTTCCGGACTTTAGCACCCTGGGATTATTTCCAATGGCCTCTTCTTCGGAGTATCCGGTTACTTTGCAAAAGGTTGGGTTGACATATTCAATGGTTCCATTTTTATCGGTGATTACCACCGAGGCCGGACTATTTTTGGTTGCACGGGACAGTTTGCGCACCTGATCCTGAGCCATTCGACCTTCGGTAATATCGATGATGGAACCCGCCATGCGGTACGCCTGGCCGTTATTATCCCACAGAGCCTGGCCCATTGTGCGAAACCAGCGGTATTCGCCGGATTTGCATCGCAGGCGACAGATTTCATTAAAGGGGACACCGTTGTCCAGGTGATTTTGCAGGGCCACTAAAATGGACTCACGCTCATCCGGATGCAGGCTTTTTTTCCAGCCGGGGAATGAATCTTCTTCTGCATCGCCGGAATAGCCTAATAATTCTTTGAAACGCTCCGAGTACCAAACGTTGCCGGTCTGCGGTTCTAAATCCCAGAGACCCCCGCCGGCGGCTTTTACCGCC
>JASFGZ010000566.1:0-3264 GCA_050123495.1 Desulfobacterales bacterium | reverse complement strand
TTTATTTTCATTGAGTGCCTCCCATTCTGAGATAATTTATACCTAAAATGAGCGTTTCAAATTTTAAAAATGAATTGTCTTATATTCAATGAATTTTGTCGATTTATATTTTTAAAATTTGAAACCCTTCGGGATTGCCGATCTTACCGCATCTACTGCTTCAGATGTCATCCCGCATCGTCAACTATAGCGGAACGACATCTTCCTTGTTGCTGCGGCAACCTCGACAATCGCTCAATTTAGGTCCTATGTTCTTTGGGTGACTTTCTCAAGCAGGCGTCGATAGTAAACATAATTCTCAAAAGGGACGTCCGCGCGGACGCGACCGTCGGCCAGCGGTATGTAGCCGCCCTCTGCAATTAAAGGGGGAACTTTTTCTTCGATTTCCTGCCGGATCGCCTCTTTATCTTTGCGCAGAGCATCCAGGTCGATACCACCGATCAAACGCAGCTCGCGACCAAATTCCTTTCGCAGGCTTCGATAATCCATAGCATCGATATTGACTTCACAGGCCCACAGGCAGTTAAACCCCCATTTAAGAATACTGGGGATCAGAATTCTGGCATTGGCAAATGTCTGAAGGCAAACAGTTGCCACATTACGGTGACGGAGCACCTCAAGGATCGGTTCATAATTTTTCAGCGCAAATTCTTCATACATCTGCGGTGAAATCAACGGCCGATCACTTCCTCCGATGGGCTCGCTGAAAACGACGGCATCGATTTCTACCTCCTGCATGATCCGATCGGTCAATCGGGCCGCAAATTCGCCTTGGATTTGCATACGTTTGCGAACCACATCCGGTTGGTCTATAAGTAACACCATCACGTCGCTAAACGACCGCCAATCACGTACAGCCATGGTTTGAAAAAATCCGCGATGCACGTACAGCATGAGCACATGGTCCCTGGACTGCCATTCCCGCACACGCCTGGGCCATCTTCTGGGAAGTCGTTTTTTGTCGACCGGATCAAGACGACGCTTAAATTTTTTTAAATTTGTAATTTTATCGAGTTTGGATACAAGTTTGGGGCGGGGCTCCAGATCCACCTGCATTCGTTCCCGGTGATCGCAAGGAAACATGGTCTTAAGATCGGTAGCTCTATCCAGTCCCTGTGTCCGCCAGACTTTTAGCACGTCCTCGCGGATGCCTTCTTCAAAATAAGGTACGCGATCCGGCCGGCCGTAGTCCATTGTTTCCCGAAAGCGCTCACGGCTGGACATCTTTTCTGGTGGATTCATTTATTACCTTAAATTAAAAGATCCTTCTCCCAGCCCAGCTTGATCAACTCGATGCGATCTGGATGGCTGTTGCCCAATGCGTACTTGATATCAGCGGCTTCAATATGCCGGGGCGGCGGACTGATGGGCTTACCCTTTCCAAAATATTCATTTCGTTTAGCCTGGATGATTCGGGCACCGGTGGTATCGGCCGCCACGGGATCCGTGCTTACGATCAGGCCACCATAGGGCCAGATGTACCGGCGACTAAAGCTATGAGGGCCGACGCCGTGAAACTGAGGTGTGAGCATCACCAATATGTTTAGACGCGTTTTTCCATTGATATTGGATTTTTGCCAGATGCTGCCCAGTCTTTCGCAGGCATTCCCATGATACATCCATGGCGCCGAGACAAACATAATATAATTTTTAAGCAGCGTACCCAGACCGGACCAGTGGTGTGTCCGCATCGGACGTACGTTTATCAGCGCGGTTGAATTTTTAAAAACAGGGTTTCCGCGCACCCCTCGATCGTCGACGGAGATATTGTGCTGTGCAACGCCCACCTGCATTAAACGCGATGTAATTGTTTCTTCAAGAGCTGCAGGCGTGGGCAGTGGTCTCCACACGTTACTTTTGATGCCGACAATGTCGGAGGGTTTCACCAACTGTTGCCAGGCTGATTGCGGGTCTCTGGTATCAAGCAGCACAGATACGGCCTGGTCGAACATTTCTTCTAAAATGTCGGGCCTCAAACTATTTCCATTAACCACCTTGTTATCACGTATCAAAACGACCTTGCTCTTTTGAGTCCCTTTGGCGGACGCACTTTTGGGCAGCGAAAAGCCCATTAGGCTGCCCATGACCACATATGATCCGGTACGCAGGAAGTCTCTGCGCGTAATTACGCGTTTCTTTTGTGTCATTTTGAAACCACGTCTAATCTTGTCATAAACCTTATAAAAACGGCGCTAACAATCTTTCCGCCAATCGGCGGCTGTCGGATTCCAGAATAATGGTCAGCAGCTTATCTTTTAGGAAAGCCGCAGCAAATTTTCCATTTTCAATTTCGGCGAATCCGGTTTTATCCGCATCCGGCAGATAATGTTTAAGAAAATCCTTCAGCGATTTTTTTGCCACTTTTAGATTGGTGTAAGATATCAAAAACAGACGGGCGGACTCAGGTCCCATTTTATAGTTTGCAAGAATGGCCTCCGTGTGTGCCGAAAGGTTAAGAATGTTTTCGTCCGAAATATAAAAATGATAATTCAACACAATGGGATGGTGCAGATAACGGACGCTACCGGATACAAGCCCTTCTGAAGGCAGTTTTTGCAGGATGCGCGGTCTGAATCCTTTTTCCGCAATATGCGCGGCAACTTCCCGTCCCAGCGCTTTGACCGCTTTTTCAGCCGCAACCGTTTCTTCTTCCATATAAATTGAGACGAAATAGCGGTGTTTCCAGAAACTGAGCCACCCTGAACGATAACGGGCATCCTGACCGATATCAATCACGTTTCCATCTGTGTCATGGGTAAAGACGCCGAAAGCATCATCGGACGTTCCCATGTCGAAAATGTCCAAAATGATGGAAGGTCCCTTGGTCGTTGTATAACGTCGCGAAAGGCATCGCCGCATGTTATATGCTTTGTAGAGTTCGGCACCGCCATCGATGTAACTGTAAATGGTTTCTTCATCATAAAGGCGGTCCCTGGGCTCCGCGGTCCAGTGCTTTAATTGTTTGGGAAGCCGGGTGCTTAAATCCTTGAGGGTATTTGCATGTGAAGCTTTCGTCATAAAGAGCACCAAAATAGTTAGTAAGATAAAGATATGGCAGGGAATGCATGCCCGGGCCTGGTGGACGCTTTTCATAAAAACTCTCGAGTGGATTGGCGTGACGGATTGATATCAATGTTTCCAATCAACCGCCAAAAGATATCAATTCGCTTTGAAAATAGCAGGAATGTGCTGTTTCAATATTATTTGACCGAAAGGCATGCGGGTGTCAAGCTAATAATAAAGCCCCCATAAAACCAGCTGCGA
>JASFGZ010000565.1:0-3266 GCA_050123495.1 Desulfobacterales bacterium | reverse complement strand
CCCTTCCGGATACATAAACCCGACCGCTACTAATGGCACATTCAAGTCACTGCATTCTTTGAGGTGATCTCCGGCCAGAAATCCCAATCCGCCGGCATAAAACGGCAGCGATCGATGCAACCCGTATTCGGCCGAAAAATATGCAATCGCAGAAACTCCTGAATCCGGTAGATCAGGTAAAAGCGGACATCCCTTTTTTTTCATATACTTTTCAAACCGCGACATCACGGTATCGTATTGTCGCAGATAATCCGGGTTGCCGGCTGCGGCCTCCATAATCTCTATGGGAAGCTCTTTGAGCATTTTGTCCGGATTATGCACACTTTCTTTCCAGGCCTGTCGATCCAGCGTCTTAAACAGCATGCGGGCAGCCGGATTCCAGCTCCACCATAAGTTTTCTGCCAACTCACCCAGCCCGCTTATCCGCTGCGGGAGATTGCTAAGAATATTTTTCTGCTCATTCATAATTACCTTTTTATCAAATCCGGATTTTCTGAAGCGTAAGCTTCAATAAATACGTCCACCTGGGTTTTAAGGTGGTCCTTAATAAGTGCCAGCCGTCTCACCCCCACGGATTCGGACTGCCAAGTTATTGAAAATACATATGCGGACGGATCACGTTTCAACGCCACCAGTTGGCGGAGGTTAAGACGAATTGCATAAGTGTATTTCTTTTTGGTGTCCGCCTTCTCAATTTTTTCTTGCTTATCATCGAGAGATAAAAATGTTTTTTTAGCGGGTTCATAATCAGCAAATTGGAGCCTTACATTCAAATACCCTTCAAATGCCGTTTGATTCGCGTCTTCCTCGGCCAGGACCTGAATACCGGCTTTTTGCAATTGCTGCTCGATGGATGATTGCAGAACGCTTTCGGACAGCCCCACCTTTTCGAGTTCAGCGCGCCATTCTGCCGCCAGAGGGTGAACTTTGACAATTATCGATTGGATGCCGCGAAGGGTGGCGCGGTCCCTTGCGCTATCATCGGCCTGACAAAATGAACCCAAAAATAAGAGAATAAACAAGAAAACAATTTTTTTCTTCATTTATCAATCCTTTTCTAAACAAATTTTATTTTCTGCCTTTGCTTTCATGTCGATTCTCTTTTTTACCTTTCTGCAACGTCAATAGCCAACCGGCAATAAATCCAATCGCCAGCGTGCCGAACAGCATTAATGCCCGTGACATTGATATCGTCCATACCAGAAATCGGAACTCGACCACCTGGGTATTTTGAACGACAAAGATAAGAACGAAAGCGATCAGACATACGAAGATAATGTTTCTGATCATGATAAGCCTCCTTTCCGAACGGATGAATTATGCCCTTCCCAGGAAATTATCTTTCGAAAATTCAATGCGGTCATCAAGATTTACCAGCTTGTTGTGATGCTGTTCAACCCATTTTAAGGGCGGTAGAAAGACTGACCGATTGGCAATCTGGATGTTAGGACCTGGGGAGGCATTCATTTCAAAGGACCCTTGTCTTTTTACCAGTGCGGCTGATTGCCGATGCGTCTACCCATAACTTCAAGGGTTTCTGTAACGACGACAAAGGCCTTGGGATCGACTTTGCGAATCAGTTCTTTGAAGCGCGAAAGCTCCGTGAATGTAACAACCGAATACAGAATATGCAGTTGCCGTCCGGAATATCCGCCCTGGCCTCTGACGATGGTCACACCCCGCTGCAGTTTATCCATGATTTGATGGGAAATCTCTTTCCATTGAGGAGAGATGATCATTATGGCTTTACGCTGGTTGAGCCCGATGACAACCAGGTTAACGAAGTATGCGTTGATAAAGAAGTAAATCAATGTATACAGCACGAGCTCCATCGGCAGGCGGTAAAGCGCAATGATCAGCAATATAGCATGGAATGTCATCACGGTGGTTCCCGGTCGTATGGAGAATCGCTTAAATAAAATGATCGAAAGAACATCCAGACCACCGGCGGAACCTAGAGATCTCAAAATAATACCCGACCCAAGCCCCGTGATAATTCCGGCTGCCAGCGCATTGAGAATCATGTCTTCAACAGGGAAAACCGGATAGGGCCAGAATATCACCGCCGAGAAAATAATCATCCCTGCCAGACTGTACCAGAAGAAACGTCTACCCACGAACATCCAACCGATGACAAACAGGGGTATATTCAGCAGGAAATAGATACATCCGATCGGCAGGGACGGAAAAACATAATGACCGAAAATTGCAAGTCCGGTTATACCACCAGCCAGAAATTGTTTATGAACCAGGATTCCTTTAACGGCAGCTGCGCAAAGGACGCAGCCTGCGAAAATCAACGATAGATTCCATAATACAGTTAATACGGATTGAATCTCTCTCATTGTAAAATTTTTGACTAACATTTCGATTTTCACTTTAATTCAAATCCCAGACCGGGTTTTGGCGTTGGATAAAGAATACCCTTTCTTAAAACGACAGCTCCCTGGGCAGGATCGTCCAAAAGATCCAGATGGCCGTCCAAATCTGCATAAATCACATTGGGCCGTGCCAGCGCAAAGTGCAAACCGGCCGCTATGCCCAAGGCCGATTCGTCCATGCATCCGACCATCACCTCGAGGTTGGCGGCGCGGGCGACCGCATTTATTCTCGTAGCCTCTGTGATACCGCCGACTTTCATCAATTTTATGTTGACCATGTCCACAAGTTTTTCCCGGGCCAGTCGAAAAACATCCCGCAGATTCATGATGCTCTCATCGGCCATTACCGGTATCGGTACGCCATCGGTGATCTTGCCCAGAAGATCTAAATCAGCCCTGTTTGTCGGCTGCTCGATCAATTCGAGTTTGGCCGAACGGGTTGCATTCACAAAGTGCAGAGCTTCTTCCTCTGTATATCCCTGGTTGGCATCGAAGCGCAGCTCGATCTTATTGCCCACTTTTTCCCGCACCTTTAGAACCCTCTCGATGTCCGCCTCTACATTTCGTCCGCCTTTTATTTTCAAGGATCTGAATCCTTTTTTAATCCATTCTTCTGCTCTGGCAACCGTTTCAGGCAGGGGGTTAATCCCGATGGTCACACAAGTCTTTATGCGCGTGCGATAGCCTCCCAGCAGTTTGTAAATCGGCAGCCCACAGACTTTGCCCAGGATATCATGCAGTGCCATGTCCACCATGGCGACCGCCGATGGATGCTCGGGTAAAATCGGTGCCAGTTTTTCGGTGATCAGGGCAAGCCGCAGCGGGTCCGACTGCTTCACGACCGCATCGATCGCATCGCGGCAGATTTTTATAACCGTCTCGGGA
>JASFGZ010000564.1:0-3274 GCA_050123495.1 Desulfobacterales bacterium | reverse complement strand
GTTCTTTCGAGCGTGTCCTCAAAGAAGGCGGGTTTAATGATGCTTTTGACAAGATGAACAAACATGTCGCGTTTAAGCCGTTTAAGGAGACCGTCAAAGTTAATATTGGTGAGCCTTTCGGGCGGATTGACATTGCACGCAGCGCGGTTGAATCGGATGTCGTGATCAACCTGGCGAAGCTTAAAACCCACACCCAGATGTTGCTGACATTGGGGGTCAAAAATATGTTTGGCTGCATTGTCGGCCTTAAGAAACCCGAATGGCACTTGCGAAGCAGTGTGGATCGGAATATGTTTGCGCGGCTGCTGGTTCAGATCTATCAGGCGATTAATCCGACGCTCACCCTCGTGGACGGAATTTTAGCGCTCGAAGGACAGGGACCGGGAAGGCGTGGGAAACCCAGGCATATCGGCGTGCTGGTCGGCAGTCGCAGCGGCCTATCCGCGGATAGGGCTATCTGCCGGATGCTGGGAATTGAATCGGATAGATTGCCGACATTGCATGCCGCTAAAGAATTGGGCCTACTGGATGAAAAACTTAAAATCATCGGAGACTTTAACGCAGTTTCCGATTACAAACTGCCGGATCTGGGGCCTTTGACCTTCGGACCGAAACCGTTGCAAAAATATATGCGCAAGCATTTAATCCAGCGCCCGGTGGTTGAACCCGGGCTTTGTAAAATGTGCGCTGAGTGCTGGAAAATCTGCCCGGCCGGGGCCATAACGCCCTCTGAAGAAATCATCGGTTTTGACTACGATCGGTGCATCCGCTGTTATTGCTGTATAGAGGTCTGCCTCCACGGCGCCCTGCTGGCCATAGAAACCCTGCCGGGGCGACTGGTGCGGAAACTGACCAAGTTAGATTATTAGTACGCGGGAATAAGTCGTCGCACAACTCGATTTAGGAATGAAAATTGATGGTGGATTGACATGAAACTAAGTTTCTTGTATCAAAGTCAGAATCACTTTTTTATTAAAGGGAGGTAAAAATGGCCAACGGATTAAATAAAGCCATTCTGATCGGAAATTTGGGAAGAGACCCGGAGGTGCGCTATACCCCCAGTGGCCTTGGGGTCGCTAATTTTAGTATTGCTACTTCAGAGACGTGGACCAACAAAGAAGGTGAAAAAGAGACCCGCACAGAATGGCATCGCATTGTTGCGTTCGGCAAATTGGGAGAAATATGCGGCGAATATCTTTCAAAAGGCAAACAGGTATATATTGAAGGTCGAATTCAAACTCGGGACTGGGAAGATAAGGATGGTATCAAAAGGTATACGACTGAAATTGTTGCCTCCCAGATGCTGATGTTAGGATCAAGAGATGCGGGTGAACCCTTAAGGGCAGAAGGTCCTACATTCAAAGATTCACAAGACTCCCCCATCAAAGCACCCGAAGATGATGACATTCCGTTTTAGTCGATTTTCCCCTTTCGGATGCCGGACAGGCGTTAATATTGCTCGATAGGGCATTGTAAATTTTAGTTCGGCGAGTTGGATCGACTTAGGGGAGATTCTGTAACAACTGGAAGCGCGACGCTGGTGAATATAAAACCGGGCAGTTTGTAACGGCGTTTAACTGCCCGGCGAGGGTCATACTTTTCTATTCCGGTATCATAAACGGGTCCTGCTCCGGATCAGGACTCGTTTTCTTTTTCAATTTTCTCAGGCTCTTTTTTTTCTTCTTCGTCTGAGTCCCCCCTGAAATTTCGGATGGCTTTACCCATTCCCGCTCCGATTTCAGGCAGTTTCCCGGCACCAAATATAATCAGAATGATTACCAATATAATAATCAGTTCTGGCATTCCAATTCCAAACATAATACCTCCTAATTATTCAGGCTTGGTTTGTTTCAGTTCATCCAGCAGCTTTTTAAACTCTTTTGATTTTATATAACGGTCAACGCTGCCTTGGTATTCAATCCATTTTGTCCAGGCATCAATCCAGGCATCATTGTGCCAGTAGCAATCTGAATCCCCTCCGCCTTTAAGGCGATCGATGTATTCCATATATTCTTCCGAGCATGCTTTACAGAAGTTATACGGCACCCTTAGATTTCGGCGATGCTTTACACCGATTTCTGAATCTTGCTCGATCTGGGTGCCGCATTTTTCGCATTTCAAAGCGCAATGGGTACATTGAAATACCTTTTGTACGGCCAACACCTTGCGCCTTCGAATTAAAGCGGCCTTTTTGTCTTTAGCCAGATCAAGTTTTTTGTCAATGGATATGATATCCGCCACTGGAAACCTCTGGTGATGCGGGTTCTAGCTTAGAACTGTGCATGTTCCAAACGGAAGATTGACTATAACACCGGGCTATTTTTGTGTCAATCTTTTCAATTTTGCCGTCCTAAAATCCGAATTTTCTGCAATCTGGTATCCTTATGGTAATCAGTCGTTCGTAACTCGCAAGTAACAGTCGGCTGCTATAATCTAAACCTTGTCAAACATAATTGCTCATGATAAATTAAAGATTTTATTAAACTCATTTGCTAAACATCATTATCATTTTCTTTTTGAAAAGGTTGCAACCATGGTCAAGCCATTCCAGCCGAATGGCCTTCCTGTTTTTATCGGCAGTTTGCCATTGGCCGAACACCGGGAAGCCTTTAAGCTTGTTTTGGAATACACGCCCGAGATCCCTTTGTGGAACCAGCTTCCGGTGCATAAAGAGGAAGGAATGGTTGCCCAGTTCCTATCGGGTCTACCGGGGCTTTGTTCGAATGAAGAGCGCGAATACATTGATACTGCTGGAGATGATTTTAACGGTGAACTCATTGAGTTCTATGAAGACTATATGGCAGTGGTGGCAGAAAATGTCGATCTATCTGATTCCAGATTTGTTTTGAATGAACGTACGTCCAAAGGGTTTTTTATATTTATCGAGGGCTTAAAACGCCGATCGGCTCCACCGGTGGCGGTCAAAGGTCAAATCACCGGGCCGTTCACATTCTGTACGGCAATTTCAGATCAGAACAAAAAAGCCATTATTTACGACGCGCAAATGAATGACGCAGCTGTCAAGCTGCTGGCATTAAAGTCCCGCTGGCAGGCACGCGAGTTAAGTCAATTCGGTTGTCCGGTCATTATTTTCATAGATGAGCCCGCCTTGGCCGGGTTTGGATCATCTGAATTTATCACTATTTCCCACGATGAGATTGCTCAAAGCCTAGAAGAAGTCTTAGCCGCGGTGCACGCAGAAGGTGGTTTGGCCGGAGTGCATATCTGTGCCAATACAGACTGGTCGCTGGTTCTGGATTCATCGGCAGATATA
>JASFGZ010000563.1:0-3278 GCA_050123495.1 Desulfobacterales bacterium | reverse complement strand
AACATAATGCAGATTCTTTTGATGGCAAATGAGATATACACCCGCTGATGCGGTTTCAACGAATCTGGTGTTTAGGGTAGAATTAAATCAGATCGGTCTAACCATTTGAGTGTGTCTGAGCGAATCAGAGCGGTATTCAGATCGGATCTTTTAAAATTGTAGGACTTTGTGAATACGGGCGGGGGGGTGTTAACAGGCTGCAAATGTTTTGCGCAAGATTAAGTGATCCTATTTTATCTTTGCGGAACTTTTTGGAGCTTACTGAGGTCGTAGCCTTGTGCTTCAATAAAATCTAAAATCCGATTGTAATCATCCTCCGGAATATACGGTTTTCGGGCCATAATCCAGACATAATCTCTTCGGGTGCGGCCGATGACGGTTTGGGTATAATCTTCAGTCAGATAGATGATGCGGTACTCTGCTTTAATCGGCCAAAAAAACTGCATGCCCCAAACGGCATTTGATTGCTTATCCTGAATAAAGCCCCGCGGCCTATAGACTTTGAGCGGGCCGTCAAAACCGCCCTTGTTGAAAGTAAATGTCGTTTCTATGGTTCCATCCTCAGCAAGCCGATAAGATTCAATCGCGTTATAAGCGCCCTTCTCAATGTCGTGGGGAATATTGGCGATGACATACCAATCTCCCATGAAACGCTCGATATCCACGGATTCAACCGTATGAATCGGCGGCCCGGTCGTACAACCCGTTATCGAAAAGAGCAGTATCAAAAAAGGAATTGTTTTGAACATTCTCATCCGAATCACTTTATGAATTCTAATTGATTTCATTATCCACCGGTTTATTCTACCGTTTAACGCCTTAGGTACTTTCTAGCCCCTGCTGGATTTCTATCTTCGTTTGACAGTCGATACAATATCGCGCCATCGGTTTGGCTTTTAAACGCTTAATTGGAATATTCTCCTCACACAGATCGCAAATTCCGTAAAGACCCTCTTCAATATCCTTTAGGGCGCGCTTGATTTCTCTGATGACTGTATTGTTCCGACTGCAGAGATGATGGGAAAAATTGCGCTCGGTGGCGTGGGTGGCTTGATCGATCGGGTCCGCCCGATTTTCATCCGGCCCTTCAAGGTCGTCAAGATTACAATCAGAGCCGGATAATAGATCTTGAAGCTGTGCGGATAGAAGGCGCTTAAAGTATTTTAAATTTGTTTTATTCATTTATTTAAGAATCTTCCAACCATAGAATGTATGATTATGAGTTGAATTAAGGGATTGATCAGGTAACCCCTACTCACGATTATTTTATGAAATTAGAAAAATAATCACCATTTTAGGTTAATCAACTCAGATTTTAAAATGGGAATTAAATATTCAGGGGGGTGACTTGCCCTTTAGTACCGATGGACCTAAGAAAGTCATGGGTGTCGATTCCTCTGATACGGGTGCTGAAAATACTTTACTTTTCACAATGCGCTTATGTGTATCGTTTTTTTTATTAATAATAACCGCTATTCGAGGTGGTTCCGAAGTGACTTGAGTAATGGTGTTAACAACCTGACCATTCATTCGGTCTTCATCCTTGGATGTAATTCTATAAAGGCCATAGCTTAAATCACGAAATACACGACGATCTATTTCAGCGCCCATAACCTTTGGCCTCCTCATAACGACTTATTTTCGACACATGCCACAAGCACACTTATTAGAGAAAAATTCTGCAATGAAGACTAGCGTCCCCCATCCCACTGAATGATACAATGAATTCTATATTGAAAGCCTCGGTAAAATTTCTTTCCAATCCAGTTTGAAACTGAGCATTGACAGGTAAACGCTGCATTGCGGATAAAATTCGTGAAGGGCTTTTAGATTTTCAAACGGATCATATTCTTCAGCTTTTTCATCCTTCTTTTTTCCGACACTTCTGTAAAGAAGATCGATCTTATTCGACATCCAGGCTTCAACAACAACGGCAATGTTAAAATCTTTCAACCTGTCAACATTTTCGTCTTTTCCAATAATCGGTTGGGTAACCGCATATTTTGCGCCAGCATCTATCTTCTGCTTCATTCGATTTAACTCAAAAGGCATTGGATTATAAGGATTGAAAGCTGCACCGGTTATAAATTGTTCGCCATATTCCATGTTAATGTACCGTATCAAATCAATGGAGGTGGCCACGCTTTTGTTACCACCGATGCTTTTGGAATCGAGCTTGGACAACAGCGGCCCGCCGTCTCCCCTAACAACAAGAATGTATTTCAAGTTCGCCCTGGCGGCTCTTTGCAACAACCCGTCAAGCTCGTTTTTTGAATGAAATGTGTTCAAATTCATCACGACCTTCTCGGCATCAACTGAAAGGTCTCTAAGATCAAAACTCTCCAGTGCGCTTAACCTTGGCTGTCCCATGGGATTGTCGGGTATGGATACGCCGCATCCTGCATCAATAATCCTTCGGTACCGCTCAGCAAATCTATCCAGGAGGGCCTCCTTTTGATCGTCAGTCGATCTTTTCGGTGACAATAACTCGACAAGATATGGATAATTAAACATAAAAATTCTCCTTTGCTGGTATTCCCAATGTGAATCGTGTTTCACCGACACCACCACCGGAAAATGCCAACATGCCCTATAAATAGTTCACAGGAACCCTTTATTTTTTAAGGCATGAATTGCCAGAAAGGTATTCCACTCGGGCTCAGACCGACTCCAGGTGCCGTCGCTATTTTGATTTTCAAATAACCGCTCAAAGGCCTTTTCAAGTTGGGTTTCTGCCTGATGCAAATCCAAATGCGCCAGCGCATTAAGCGTTTGATAAAACGGCAAATCATGACCCCAAACACCTGTATCTGTCTGCAGCGCAGCAAGATGCTCAGCTGCGAATACGGTGGCTTTATCTTTCGCATATACAGGATGCACCACCATGGCGCGCAAAATATTATGGGAAGACGCCTCATCAAACCAACGGCCTTGGTTTTTTACCCCTTCTGAACTCAGCCACTGGTACAAAGCCAGGACGTCCGGATTACTTGCGCCGTCAAATATGGTGAATAGAAAAAGCGCCGTACCTGTCAGGAACATACCAGGACGACTCGGAATAAATGGAAGCCCCTCTAAGCTGGGGATAGTAGAAATATCTTCGGCACGGACCTGAATCCCTTCTGCCTGAAGGGCAATTTTATCTAAAAGCCAAGTCAGGGCGGTATCTATCTGTTCGCAGGAAGATCGTACGGTCAGATGAAGCCCGAACAGACGGTGAATGGTTTCGACCGTGGCGTTCCGCCATGATCCATCAGGCAATTGGTCCGCCAAAAGTG
>JASFGZ010000562.1:0-3280 GCA_050123495.1 Desulfobacterales bacterium | reverse complement strand
CTTATTGGCTTGTTGGGTGTGGAGTATTTCCAGACATTGGATGATGGGAAGGCCGGCATCAATCATGGTTGAAAATTGCCGGGCAAAGAGAATGACGTCCTTTTCCTTGACTTTGGGCTGAAGCCAGGAGACATTTTCAAATAGATCTTTGGGTTTCTTTTTTATTTTATTGGGCGTTATTTTTAACCGCATCAAATTGGAACGAACGATGGCTTCATTTGCGGCTTCCATTTCTCCCTTGCGGGTTTCGTTCTTCAGGTTGGTGCCTACCCATTGATAAACTGGCATGATCAATCCTCCACATTAAATTGGAACAAGTTGGGCTGACAGATGGATTGTCTGGCCCTACAGGCTCATATTCATCTTTCCTAAATTGAGCTTAGGTCTGCATTCCTTTTATTATCACATTTAGCTGCCGAGAACTACAAATTTGGCATCTGGTTTTGGAAACTTCTTATATTCGGCGTCAAGCGTCAAAGCGCTATGCCTATCCTATTCGCCTAAATGACGGTGATGTTCTTGCGTCCCAAGATTTAGAGTATATATCGGCGTATGGCTCTGGAAACTTAAGAATTTTATTCTATTTTGCATATGGGGAGATAAGCAAGAATCCCAATTGCACCGTCTACCATAAATACCCGGTTACGAATGGTTATTTATTTGTATAAATATTTATCATTTCTTACCAAGAAAAGTTAATATTACAACGATTTCAAATAGTTGTCAATAAATCTCAGAGAGATTCCGGAGATCCTATTGGAAATATTCGCTTAATTGTGATACCGTTCTCGGATAAAAACCGGATAAAAAATCGATTTATATTCAAGATATAGCGCACGTCAAAACGAAATGGTCGGCCGTAAATGTTAAAAGAACAAAAACAAGGATCCCAGAACCTGACCATCATTACAACCCATGTGAACGCCGATTTTGATGCATTAGCTTCGATGCTGGCTGCTCAAAAGCTTTATCCGGAAGGGCTCATTGTATTCCCGGGTTCCCAGGAAAAAAATTTAAAGAATTTCTTCATTAACTCAATGGCGTATCTGTTTAATATGGCGGACATCGGTGATATCGACTTTAAGAAAGTTAAACGGCTGGTGCTGGTGGATACCCGTCAGCCGGGCCGTATTGGTAAACTTTCCAAGCTGTTAAAGCACAAAGACATCGAAATCCATATTTACGATCATCACCCCGGGGCGGATAACGATATTAAAGGTGACCTGGAGGTTCATCGGATGAGCGGCGCTAACGTCACGCTGCTAATTGAAATTATATCACAAAAGGGAATTGATATCTCGGCTGACGAAGCCACTATCATGTGCTTGGGAATATATGAGGACACCGGCTCGTTTACGTTTCCGTCCACCACCGAAAAAGATTTTAAAGCCGCAGCGTATCTTTTGTCCAAAGGGGCCAATCTGAATGTGGTTTCAGATCTGATCGCCAGGGAGCTAAGCCCCGAGCAGGTCAGCCTGTTAAACGATCTGATCCAATCCGCAAGCCGTTATAACGTCAACGGAGTCGAGGTGGTCGTCGCTTCGGTAACCACCGAAAAATACATGCCTGATTTTGCATTTCTCGTCCAGAAAATGGTGAAAATGGAAAATCTGGATTCACTTTTTGCCATCGCCCGGATGGAAAATAAAATTTATGTGGTGGCCCGCAGCCGAATTAACGATGTCGATGTCGGCTCAATTTTAACCCCTATGGGGGGTGGCGGTCATGCATATGCCGCCTCTGCATCAATCAAGGGCAAAACCCTGGCACAGGTCGAAAACAATTTAGTTGAGCTGCTATACAGCAAAATCAAAGCCCAACGGCAGGCAAAAAACTTGATGTCTTCACCGGCGATAACGGTTGGAACTGATGTAGCCTGCAAAAACGCCAACAATTTGCTCACCCGTTACAATATCAACGCCCTTCTGGTTACCGAAAAAAGAAACGGTAAAGATTATCTTTGCGGCTATATTACGCGACAGGTGATCGAAAAGGCGCTGTATCACAAACTGGAATCCGTGGCCGTAAAAGAATATATGACAACCGAACTGGCCACGGTAGGACCCGATGCAGACCTGTCCGAAGTCCAGGAAAAAATTATTGAAAACAAACAGCGTGTCTTACCGGTCATCGACAAAGCCGATATCGTCGGGGTTATTACCCGAACCGATCTGCTAAACATCCTGGGCCGGCAGTCTAAAAAAGCCCCGGAAGGGTTCCCCGATCCGCTCAAAGAACCTATCCATGCGCGCACGCGAAACGTTGTCAAATTTCTCAAAGAGCGACTTTCGAAGCGCATCCTAAATATACTCAAATCCGCCGGCGCGGTAGCGGATGAATTCGGTTATGGTTCGTATGTGGTGGGTGGCTTTGTACGCGACCTGTTCCTTTACCGAACCAACGAAGATGTTGATATTGTCATCGAAGGTGACGGCATCGCTTTCGCGAAAAAATATGCCGAACTGGAAGGCGCCCGCATCCATACTTACGAAAAATTTGGAACGGCTGTGATCATCTTTCCAGACGGATTTAAAATTGACATCGCCTCAGCCAGATTGGAATATTATAAGTTTCCGGCCGCGCTACCCATTGTTGAAATGGGCTCTATTAAACTCGATCTTTTTCGGCGGGATTTTACCATCAACACGCTGGCGATCCAGCTTAATCCCGATAGATTTGGTACCTTAATCGATTTTTTTTCAGCCCGCAAAGACATCAAAGAAAGAATTATACGGGTGCTGCACAACCTGAGTTTTGTTGAAGATCCGACCCGTGTGTTTCGGGCCATCCGATTTGAGCAGCGCTTTGGTTTTACCATCGGTAAATTAACCAACGGGCTTATCGACAATGCAGTGAGCATGAACTTTTTCCGGGACCTGAGCGGACGCCGTGTACTTACAGAGTTGAAGCAAATTCTTGAAGAAGACAATCCGGTACCCGCCATCATTCGGCTCAACGATTATGATTTACTGAAGTTTATTCATCCGTCGATCCAATTCGATGAGCAACTGATATCCGTTTTGAATTCGGTGAGGAAAGTTGTGGCCTGGCATGATTTGCTTTTTTTGGATGAATCTTATATGAAGTGGATCGTTTATTTTCTGGTTCTGATTCACACCTGCAATCAGCAGAGATCAGAAGAAATTTGTACCCAGTTTGAACTGGCACCGCGATACAAGAAAATTTTCTGCAGCGAACGCTTCGCGGCCGAAAAAAGTGTATTGAGACTGATACGCGCTCTACCGGTCACCAACAGCACGCTTTATCGAGAACTTTCCGG
>JASFGZ010000561.1:0-3283 GCA_050123495.1 Desulfobacterales bacterium | reverse complement strand
GTTTTCTATACCTCGCGCAGATAGGGTATATAGATGTGGAGGAACGAGGGCCGATGATCCGATACAACTCCCTGGTAATCTTTTGGTGGTAATCTGAAGTTCAACGGCATCATCAACTTTAGTTGCTAACTCGACAGCTCCATTCTCAAGAATAAATATTTGCTCGGCTGGGCGATTTTCGCGAAAAAGCCATTGGTCTTTTTGAAACTGGACTTTTTGGCCGAAAGCAATCTGGCTCAGGCTGTCCAGTTGGGGTTTTGAGAGCCCTTGAAAAAGGTAGCATAAAGATAACTGCATAGAGCCTCCCCTTAAAAAAGTGTCTAAAATGCTTAGGTGAGCGAAAGTGCCTAAAGTTAGGGGCCGCTCTCAGTCGCGCTTCGGAGGGTACTGAGTTCTCTTGTTTGTGAGGCTGTGGCTTATTCTATTTTAATACAGATCAACTTTTAGATATTCTGCTATCATGATGGTCCCGACATCGCTTTCAGGGCATCGTCCAGGGTATTATAGATTTTGGCAAATTTCGTGATTCCCACCATATTAAAAATTTTTTTAAAATGATCAGAGAGACCCGTAATTCCGGTTTGTTGGTTATTCTCTTTCGTTTCAGTCAGAATCTGGATGAGTAGCGCAAGGCCATCGCTGTTGATGTATGCGTTTTTATCAAATTTGAGGATTAGTTTGATTGCGCCCTGATCGTTTGCTTTTTTGTATGCGTCATTAAGATAGGCTTCAGAGAGTGCGGTAACATCGCCTTTGATGTCAAATAGGGTAACGGCGCCGACCCTCTCCAGCCCGCATTCATTGCGTTGTTCCATAATAATTTTCGCCTTTGGCCTCAAGTCTCTATAGGTGGACGATCCTCAAACCGCTATCAGGTACAATTCCCACTATTAACCCCCAATGCGGAGCGATGGGGAGCTAGCTTGTCAGCTTGATCGCCATTCTGACCGCATGACCACCATTGGTCTTGGCATTGAATTCCACCTGATCTACAAGCTGTTTTATCAAGTATATGCCCAGTCCGGTTGGCGGCTCTAGTGCTTCAATTTTCTGTAATACAACCTCATCTTTGGGAAGCTCCGGTATACCATCTCCTTCATCTTTTACGGAGACGCTAAAGATATCACCGTTAAAATCCATGGTAACGAGTACTCTGGTATCGGGGCGGCCCTTATTGCCATGCTCGATAGCGTTGATGCAAGCCTCGGATACAGCCGTCTTTAAATCCTCTATGCGTTTTGAAGCAAAACCAACGATTCTCGCAAAGGAGGCCGAACAATCCATGGCGATGCGCTCGCAACCCATCTTATTGGGCAAGCTGATCTCGACGGTTTGCTCGTCTAGCCTTCTGACCATTTTTTCCAGTTCGCCCATCCAGGGTGACGGTCTCCTCAATATTACAAGTGCTAAAATTTTCTCGATATTTTGAAAACATCGATTTTATTATTCTCACAGGAACATGCGCGAATGATTCGCAATCAAAGTTTGATGGCATCGTATTACGCTTGGTGAAAAAATGCAACGGATATCCATCTGATCAGGTTCACGAAAAAATTCAGGTTGACCCGCTGGACGCCGCGGCTAAGTCCCGATCCCTCGGAGCATGTTCCCGGTATCAATCTGCCTTTATATCATGGGTGTCTTAAAGAACCGGCGCTGTTAAAAGGCTCCCGATCTCTCTAAGTTGCAGAATTTCCGAAACATCGTTTGGTGGGTCTTTAAGGTTTAGTTATTTCTTATTGTCCACTCTACATCAGTAGGGTAAAGCTGAAGCATCATGATCCCTTGAACATACTTTCTAGTGCTTCCTCTCTGGTGTTATATATTTTAGTAAATTTTGTGACGCCAACCATATTAAAGATTTTTTTAAAATGGTCTGAAAGGCCTGTTATCCCGATTTGTTGGTTATTCTTTTTCGTTTCGGCCAGAATCTGGATGAGCAGCGCAATACCGCCACTGTTGATGTAAGCGTTGTTATCAAATTGCATGAGTATTTTAATTGCGCCCTGGCCGTTTGCTTTCTCGTAGGCGTCATTAAGAAATGGTTCAGAGAGCGCCGTAACATCACCTTTGATGTCAAAGAGGGTCACATCACCGAGCTGCTCCAACAGGATTTCGTTTGCTTGTTCCATGTCTAACCTATGACCTGGATGTTGCCTGAAAGCCTAAAAATTGATGAGAAGTTAAAATAATATCTAATTATGTCAGGTTAAGCAAACCCTGCGCATATAACAAAATACGTATCAGGTATAATGGATGAAAATCATTTTATCTCAACACGTTTCACCCTGCTAAAAAAGAGGCGAGCCGAAGGGCGCCATCGGTCCGCCTCATTTAGATAGCTTGATCTCCATTATCACCATATGCCCTTCGGGAGTCATCTGGTTGAATTTCACTTTATCCACCAGTTGCCGGATAAGAAAGACGCCGAGCCCCCTGTGGGGCTCATTTTTTTCAATTATCCTTAAAGCACCCGGATACTCGGGTATCTCAGGCATGCCATCTCCTTGATCCAGTATAGAAACAATAAAAGTGTCATCCCTGAAATTCATATTTGCAACCACCCTGGCTTCGGGCTGCCATTTGTTCCCATGCTGCATGGCATTGATGCAGGCTTCGGCCACCGCACTCTTCAAGTCCTCAATGCGATCCGGAACAAATCCGGCCAATTTCGCAAAGGAAGCAGAACACGCCATGGCAACCCGCTCATAGCCATTCTTACTTGGAAGATTGAGCTCTATTGTTTGTTCATCCAGAATTCGAATCATGCTTTTTATTCACTTATAATGCTTAGAATATTAAAGGAAAATAATTAAAATTGAATATTAAAAAGTCATTCAAGTGTCAAGAAACAGATACAAGGACGTACTTAAATTATTAACTTGATAAAACCTAACCAGAGTGCATATATTTTGCGAATGACGCGAAAGTCAAGGATAGATGCTCTGCAATCGCTTCATCATATTATTGCCCGAGGCATCGCGAAAAGCAAAATCTTTTTAGATGCTACAGATCAGAAAAATTTTTTAGACCGCCTCGGTAATATTTTGACGGACACTAAAACTCCCTGTTATGCGTGGGTGATGATGCCTAATCATTTTGCGGGCCAATATTGTAAAGGAAATCATTCAATTGGACAAATACCCTTATTTCGGGCCCAGTGTAATTTTGGGAGATACAAGCAATTCCTGGCAAGAAATTGATAAAATTTTATGCTTTTTCCATGAAAAGATTTATCTTGCGCGGCGACGCTACCGAAATTTTATCCCTAAAAAACTCACCT
>JASFGZ010000560.1:0-3288 GCA_050123495.1 Desulfobacterales bacterium | reverse complement strand
TATTATGGTATTGAAAAATTTGCAGGATATTGTCCACGAGATTACCGGCGCCACCCTCTATCGCATAGAGGGATTGGATCTTTTGGGAGAACCGGTTGATGAAACCACAATAAGCGTCGTCGCTAAAAGAGGTGCCGTAAAGAAGATCGCTTCCCGGGTCGAAACCGATGCCAAGTTGAAAGGAACCAAACGCATCATTGTCAGACAGGGCAATGTATATATCGGCAAAGGACGCAAAGACGAGCGCAGCCTCGTGGTCATACCGATCCTTTCCGACTCTCCTTCCTCACCGAGCATCATCGAGCATCTGGTTCTGTTGCATATTACGTTCAAAGAAAACATCCCGCTGGGTGCCAAAATCAAAGCCCTGGGCGGAAAGTACGAGCACATCCAAAATATTGTTCAGGAAAACAGCATCACTTGGGAGGATCAATTACTTGAAATTATCGAAGTCGAGGAGCTGTTTGGAAGATCCGCCGAAAAGGTGGCGGAATCCATCGTATCACAGATCAGCACCTAAATTCCCGTAACCCAATCATTCAGCCTGCTTTAAAGCAAGATCGGGCAGCCGGCCGCAACACCAACCTACAATCCTTCCGATTTGAGATCGCCAATGCGAATCTGGCTTCTGATATGCGCTTTTGGGGCCCTTTCGGAGCTAAAATCAAAATATATTAAAAAAAGTGCACAATAACCTTTATTAAATTTGACATCAAACCGGAGTATGCTATAATCTGTATACTAAAGTGGATAGGTGTTCTTCCGGGTCTGTTGCGACACTTAAGAAATTCAGAGCACGGTCATATAAAATATAACATATTGTTATTAATATAATATTTTAATAGTGTAAGGTATATTTCCAAAGATTATTAAGCCAAAATAGATTCTCCCGAAGTGAGCGAATTCGCACGACTGCATTTTAAAGGTGTATAAAAATGGATAACAATCTGAAGCACACGGACCTTTCTATTGATCGTTTGAAGGAAATCTCCACCTGGGTCTCATCGGTTCAGGATTTAGACCAGCTTCTTGAGCTGATTATTGAGACGGCCACGCGAATGATGGATGCAAAGGCAAGCTCGTTGCTGCTTTTGGATCCCAAGACCCAAAAGCTATATTTCAAAGTCGCCACCGGTGAAAAAAAAGATGATGTCAAACAGTTTGAAATCGATCTGGGTCAGGGCATAGCGGGATATGTGGCCCAGACGGGCGAACCTCTTCTCATACCCAATGTTTCAGAGGATCCGCGCTGGTATAAGGAAATCAGCGAAAGCATCGGGTTTGAAACCCGCTCTATTGCCTGTGTTCCCATGAAAGTCCGGGGGGAGACAATCGGTGTGGTTGAAATTATAGACAAAGCCGACGGCAGCGCGATCACCGATGCGGATCTAAAAATTCTATCCGTTTTTGCTGAACTCGCCGCGGTGGGGATCGGCAATGCCCGCAAAATCGAGCACGATAAAAAAGAAATCAGGGATCTCAAAGAAAAACTGGATCTTAAATATGAATTGGTCGGTGAAAGCCCGGCGCTGCAAAAGGTCATTACCGATGCGGTCAAAGTCGCCAATTCAAAAGCCAGTACCTTAATCTTGGGTGAAAGCGGCACCGGCAAAGAATTGCTTGCGCGTCTGATCCACCGCGTGGGCGCTAGAAAAGATGAGCCGATGGTTGTGCTTAATTGTGCCGCCTTGCCGGAGACGTTGCTTGAAGATGAGCTTTTCGGCCATGAGAAAGGTGCCTATACCGGTGCAACGGGTCGCAAGATTGGAAAATTTGAGCTCGCAGACAAAGGCACCATCTTTCTTGATGAAATTGGCGAGATGAGCCCGGGGATGCAATCCAAACTGCTTCGTATCTTGCAGGAAGGGGTTTTTTACCGCGTGGGTGGCAATAAATCCATCCCGGTGGATGTTCGCGTCATCGCAGCTACCAACCGAAATATCGCCGATGATGTTACCGAAGGAAGGTTTCGTGAAGACCTCTACTACAGGCTGAATGTCGTCCAAATTCAAATGCCCCCCGTTCGGGAGAGAAAAGAAGATATTCCTCTGTTGGCCGATTATTTTCTAAATATTTATAAGCGCGAAAGAGGTATGTCGCATCTGAATATATCCAAAAAGGCGATGCATGCCATGCTTCAATATGATTGGCCCGGCAACGTTCGGGAAATGAAAAACGCCATTGAAAGAGCCGTTGTTATGGGAAATGGCCGAGATATTTTGCCTGAAGACTTACCTCAATTTGCATCCAAGCCGAGTTATCCGGGGATGAAAGTAGGATTAACGCTAAAAGAAGCGACGGATATGTTTAAAAAGGAGTTCATTGCGTTGAATTTAAGACATACCGGTGGCAACAGAAGTTTAGCAGCCAAACAAATGAGTATTCAAAGAACCTACCTATCGCGCCTTATCAGCCGGTACAACCTTCTGGAAACATAAAATGTTACACAATATAAAAAAGCATGTTATGTTGTGCTCAGATCAACTCCTGTTCAATTTTTTTTTGCTTCAGATCACCACCCGACTTTGAGAGGAAAGAACAGTATGGAAAAATACAGTATTTTACTAGTAGATGATGATCCGTATATTTTGGAGGGTATTGGAGCGGATCTTGAAAGCCAGGGGTTTCAGGTAACCAAAACCGATAGTGGAAATAAGGCTCTGCAAGTGCTGCAGGAAAACAATTTTGATGTGGTGATCACCGACCTGGTCATGGAAAATACCGATGGGATTCAGGTTTTGAAAAACACCAAAGCATTGAACGCTGACACCATGGTCATTATCCTTACCGGCTATGGCGATATGAAATCCGCCATTGAGGCCTTACGGCAAGAAGCCGACGATTATTTACTTAAACCCTGCGAATCCGCAGAACTGCTTTACCGGGTTAATCATTGTCTGGAAAAAAGGGAGCTGGCACGCAAAATAAAAATATATCAGAACATTCTGCCGATGTGTTGTGTGTGTAAAAAAATCAGAGATGACCGTCAAACAGAGCCCGGAAAGGGTAAGTGGGTTTCGGTTGAACAATTTATTCATGAGAAAGCCAAGCTGGATATCACATCCAGTTACTGCCCGGAATGCGCCCAACAGACCATGACGACGTTCACAAATAAAAAGGCGCACCGCACGACAAAATGAAGCTCCCCGCAGCAAGCTGCGGGGTATCAAAGCGAAATTGCGCCGCAGCCTAACCCGCCTTCGCTCTGACGAGCTTCGGCGCGGTCCGCCTTGCCTTTCATCCCTGCAGTCCGCCAGAGGCGGACAGGGCATTTAGGCGAAGGCGAAT
>JASFGZ010000559.1:0-3291 GCA_050123495.1 Desulfobacterales bacterium | reverse complement strand
TGCCGCTTTTGACAGCACACACGATTTCCAGTCGTGCTCCTTCAGCCAGCTCGGACATCTCTCCAAAAAAATTTTCCCGAAATTTTTTTATATAAAATTGCGCAGCAATTTTATTGGCGGAAGGGGTGAGATTCGAACTCACGGAGAGCCTGAAGACCCTCAACGGCTTTCGAGGCCGCCGCCTTAAACCGCTCGGCCACCCTTCCGGCAATCTGATTAGAAGTCGTTTCAAAACCCCATCTCCCCGCTTAATGAAGCGGGATTTCGCATCTCATTGAAAGTATATTTAAGGGGCTCAAAAGGCTCCAATGGCTGCATTGTCCCGCAAGCGGGATTCGCATCTGATATTATGGGATAGGGTGCAGCACAGACCTCCGATAAATGCTCACATACCTGTGTATGCTGGGCTTTCTCGATCAGCCTGCGCCTTTTGAGCACATTCATGTATCAAAATCTGTTGCGAAATCCCGCAATTTGCGGGGGCCCTTGAACCCGATCTGAGGTTTTGAAACCACTTCTAGTTTGATTTTGGGTAGTACTCAATAACCTCTTTAAAACACACTGTCAAGGTATGAACATCCCCTGAACTTCTTTGGAATATTCTCCGTTCGTATCATAGATGATCAACGGTGAGCCGAGTCGCGTACCGGGCCGCGCACCCTTTACCCCGTCGACTAAAATGAGTTTGGCTTCCGTATCCGGCTGCGAATGAATCGATCGCATCGATTTGGGTTCAATACCCGCCAAGCGCATTTGGGAGAGCAATTCGACGATACGCTCCGCCGTATAAACGGTAATAAATCGGCCGGCGGTCCGCAGCATTCGTCGGGCAGCCTGCAGCACATCGATTAGACTCACTTTAATTTCATGCCGGGCGACCGCTCTTTGCGGGTTCGGATTGAGTCTTCCGGAATCCGGTTTGCGGTAGGGTGGATTGCAAACAATCACATCTACCGGTCCACCAATCATATCAGGCTTCAGATCTCGCATATCCCGACAAAGAACCGTTATACGATTCTGCATATGGTTTGCGCTGACATTCGAAACCGCCAAATCGGCTAATTCTTCTTGTATTTCGATGCCATATGCGCGAATTTCGGGATAACGGTATGCCAATATCAACGGTATGATGCCGCAGCCGGTTCCTAAATCAAGCACCCTTTCGCCGGCACGCATGTCGGTATGATGCGCCAGCACGATGGCATCGATAGAAAAACGATAGCCCGCAGTGCCTTGCTTTATGTGAAGCCGGCCGTCAAAAAAAGCATCTGTGGTTGGTGAATTCATAATGGCCCAATCTTAAATTTTATTTCTTCTATCAGCGGTTTCCCGAGCGCAGCGTTTATCTTAGCCCTCAGATCTTCTTTCAGAAATTGAAGCTGATGAATCCAGGTCGAACTGATGACATGCACAATGAGAAGTTTACCCTTAAAAGCCGCCGGTCGCGCGTTTTGGGCGATCGTTGCGCCGACAGCTTCGTCCCACAGGCGCCAGATCCCGGTGAGCTCAAAATCAGGTTTGGAGCGATAATTTTCTAACACGCCATCGATGATGTTTCCAATATGGACAAAGCCGGGCTGTTTATCGTCTGTTTCCATAACAGTGTACTATACCAAAATTTTTTCTTTTCTTGAACCGCAAAACCGCAAAGCGGTTTTGCGGTTTTGCTTTTTCCTTGACTTGATGAGTCGGGTAACTTATTTTACAGAAGACCTCTAATAATTTCTTAATACTCACACGAAGCAAATAAAGGAAACAAAATGAGCTGGGATTGGGAAAAATTAAAACAACAACAACAAGGCAGGGGCGGCGTTCCGCCGCAGATGGATGAGTTTGTCGAAAAAATCAAACGGGTCAGATTCCCGGGCGGACCCCTGTTTATTGTCCTTGTGGTCCTGGTCGCCTTGGCGCTGACAACCTTCTATACGGTCAAGCAAAATGAAGTCGGCGTGGTTCAATTATTTGGCCGATATGTGCGGACGACCGAGCCGGGCCTGAACTTCAAGCTGCCTTTGGGCATCGAAAAAGTGACCAAGGTCAACGTCCGTGAAATCCAGACAGCCGAATTCGGATTCAGCACATCCCAGGTTAATTTCAGATCCCGGGCCAGATCCGGCGGTGAAAATCAAAACGAATCCCTCATGCTGACCGGAGATTTAAACGTGGCGATCGTGCCCTGGATCGTTCAATTTCGGATTAAGAATCCCTTTGACTACCTGTTTAAGGTTAGAGACGTCCGCCGCTTACTGCACGATATGTCCGAAGCCTCAATGCGACTGGTGGTCGGCGACCGCAGTATTAATGAAGTCATCAGCAAACGGGATGAAATTGCAGTGGAGGCCAAAGGCCTTTTGCAAACCGAACTGGACCAGGCTGAAACCGGCATCCATGTTGTTACCATCGAGATGAAAAAAACCAATGTGCCCCCCCCGGTACAGCCCTCGTTCAATGAGGTCAACCAGGCTGTTCAGGAAAAGGAACAGATGATTTATCAGGCCAAAGAAGACTATAATAAGGCCATCCCGGCCGCCCGCGGTGAAGCCGAGAGAACGATTAGGGCGGCTGAAGGGTATGCCTTAAACCGGGTAAACCGGGCGAAGGGTAATACCGACAGATTCCTGGCCTTGTACAATGAATATGTTAATGCCAAAGATATTACCAAACGGCGACTTTATCTTGAAACCATTAAACAAACCTTTCCCAATCTGGGAAAAAAATATATCGTGGACTCCGACCAGAAAAATCTGTTGCCGTTACTCAACATCGGGCAATCGATTAACCTCGGACCGCAAGGCAGTGGTGAAAAATGAAAAATAAAAGCATCTATCTGATTCCTCTGGCCATTATCGCCTTTGTCCTTTACAGCGCCGCTTACATGGTTGACGAGACCGAACAGGTGGTGATCACCCAATTTGGGCGAATTGTGGGTGAACCCAAAACAGATCCGGGTCTAAAATTTAAAGTCCCCTTTATCCAAAAAGCCAATTATTTCAATAAAAACTTGCTGGAGTGGGATGGCGACCCCGGACAGGTCCCCACCCTGGACAAGACCTTTATCTGGGTCGATACCTTTGCCAGATGGAAAATTGTGGATCCGGTCAAATTTTTCCAGACCGTAAACAACCGATTTAATGCGATTGGAAAACTCAATGACATTATCGACCCGGCGGCAAGAAACTTTATAACCTCCCACCACCTGATCGAGGCGGTGCGCAAATCCAACCGTGAACTGGACACCGCGGAGATCGGCATAGAAGAATCCGATCGTAAAACCAGGATTATTTATAGCAT
>JASFGZ010000558.1:0-3295 GCA_050123495.1 Desulfobacterales bacterium | reverse complement strand
CTTAATCCCAGGTTCAACGGCTTTTTGCAAGTGATCCAGAACCTGCTCAAGATGAAACGTTTTGGTCGCCAGGAAAATCGCAGATGGGCTGAAATTCTTGAGGTCTTCGATTTGACTGGAATAATTCTTGACCGCGACGTTATAAGCGATTTCTCCGGAGACATTCATACCGTTTAACCTGAGCTTTTCACCCAAATTCGGTGAACGGCCTATAAGAAACGTATCCGGATATCGGCTTAAAAGTGCAGCGGCCAGAACCGTCCCGGTAGCCCCGATTCCCACAACGGCCATGCGGTTGTCTTGCATGCTTTACCTCCCTTCCCGCGAACATGTTACTGAAGTCGTATAGTGTATGTTCGTTTAAATGAGTTCTTTAAACCACACAATGTCTGTGGTTTCAGGTGTCAGATCGAAGATGACAGCCTGCGACGAGCTCCCTGAGGCCTTGAGTCGTTCGACCCTGAGATCACGGCCGAAGGGCTCAGGGTCGAAGACAGCCGAGTCGAAGTAAGAAGAAATAAAACATTTTACCTCTTGTCTTCTGTCATCTCTTTTCCGCACTCGACTCGACTGAGCTCGTCGCAGGCTGCCCTCTGCTTCTTCCTGACACCTACCTGTTATGGCTACTAATAATTCCATTTACAAATAGTCAATATATTTTTCCAATCTGCAGATTTAAAATCTTTTATCGTTTAAAACAAAGGTGAATTATATTAAATAAATATCATCATTACCAAAATAAAAACGTTATGTTCCACTTAGGCATATTTATGCTTCAGATTTTACTTGACTGCATAAATTGAATTTGAATACAAGGCAGCTATATCTAAAAAATTCTTCGGTCTGAAAGAATCAGAAATGCATCAATTTGATAGAGATATTCTGCAAATATTCGTAACATCCCAACAACCGATTGGCTGATATGACACATAAAAAGAGACAATCGATCAATTTCACTTTGCTGTTTTGCGCCCTTGGCCTCTTGCTGGCATGCACGAATCCTGCACCCCATAATGACATAATCGGGGAGTCTTTGAAACAGCAAGATCAAAGTGATGCTAAGACATATGTGTATGAATGCAGCGACGGGTTCGGTTTTGTTGCCAGGGTTCAGAAGGAGAAAGTCTGGTTGTTTCTGCCGGAAATAACCATAAATCTGCCCCATGTTCGATCAGCCTCCGGCGCGAAGTATAGTGATGATCAAATTACGTACTGGAGCAAGGGAGATGAAGCGCTTCTCAAAATCGGGAATGAAAAACACACGATTTGTAAGAATAATCGGGCGCTGGCAATCTGGGAAGATGCCAAACTCAGAGGTGTTGATTTCAGAGCGATTGGCAACGAACCGGGTTGGAACTTAGAAATAATTAAGAGCGAGAAGATTGTTTTTGTCGGCGATTACGGGCAAGCACGACATGAGTTTATTATCACCGAGCCGTCAATCGACCCGCAGGCACGAACCACGGTCTATCACGTTCAAAATGATAAACACGAACTGTCAGCTATTATCGTAGGCCGCCGCTGCCGCGATACCATGAGCGGAGAAGCGTTTGAGACCACCGTCACGGTCATTTTGGACGGCAAAAAATATCGAGGATGTGGCAACGCTTTGCATTAGTTGCTGTGGCGTGGTTTCAGAAAAATAAAACACTTTTGCATCGATGCTTTCAACTCCTCTTCTGAAAGACCTTAAGATATTCTTTTCATATGTAAAATTGGTAAAACTTTGATCTCAATATATCCGTAGTCTGTAATGATTACTATTTTAAGGTTGATATCATACAGGATAGATTTAGGAGTATAATAACGATTATGAGTGAGTGGAAACTCAACAATAAATTCAATTTTGAAGGACGCGAAGTTCGGTACGGATTTGAAGGTAGTGGTCCATCCTTGGTTCTGGTTCACGGAACACCATGGTCATCATTTAATTTACGTCACTTAATTTCTGGTTTATCAGACATTTTTACCGTCTACTATTTCGATTTATTAGGGTATGGTCAATCGGATAAATCAGATGCTGATGTTTCGCTGGGTATACAAAATAAATTGATAGATGCCCTGCTTAATGAATGGCAGCTAAATACACCCTTTGTCGTTGGTCATGACTTTGGTGGAACCACAGTTCTCAGAAATCATATTTTGAACGATCGGGATTATGAGAAGATAATTGTAATTGATCCTGTTGCGCTATCTCCATGGGGCTCTCCATTTTTTAAGCATGTCAAAAAATTCGAGGCAGCCTTTGCGGGCGTACCAGATTATATCCATGAAGCCATTGTAAAAGCTTATGTTCAAACCGCTGCATACAAACCTATTGATAATGAAACATTACATGAGATTGTCCGGCCATGGACAGGAGCCGAAGGAAAAGCGGCATTTTATAGGCAAATTGCTCAGGCTGATTCAAAATATACCGATGAAATACAAGCGCAATATAACGCTATCCATCAGCCTGTTTTGATTTTATGGGGTGAAGAGGATAAATGGATACCGGTCGAGCAAGCGCATTCCCTTCATCAGCTAATCCCTAATTCTAAATTGGTAACGGTGCCTCAAGCGGGGCATCTTGTAATCGAAGAACGTCCGGAAATATTGGTTCGTGCAATCAAAGAATTTCTGAACGAACCAAATGAAATCTAAAAAGACACTCCAACGGACACCACAAAGCGACGCTGCTGAGCTCAATCTTTATAGGTCAAACATAAATATAGATTATTCTAAATGAAAATATTAGCAATTATGCAGAATTGACCGACCTTCAAAACGACTGATAAAAGAGGCCTTCTTGTCACAGTCAGCGGTAAAAAAATGTTTCTATCATGGGCAACTGACGCGTTTGATATGTTACGGCGTGTTAAAATCCTACCGTACCATCGCGCAGGCATCCAAAATGGAAGGACCAAGCCATGAATACGCTTTCCAGGTCAGAACTGACTGAAAAAATTGTTGAAAAAGCCAAATCATTGGGCGCAGCCATTGCAGGGGTTGCCCGCGTCGAATCTTTGAAAGAGTCGCCTTCGCACCGGATCTATCCTAAAATCGGTATGGACCTCGAATTGCATTGGCAAGACGCGAAAGACGATGTTAAGCCAGACGAGGTGGTCTGGCCAGCAGATGCAGTATCTGCAGTGGTGATCGGGGTTGCACACAATGCCGATGAACCGGAACTTGACTGGTGGGACGGCAAGGGAACACCCGGCAACCGTATCCTCATACGGATCAATAAGAAACTGTCCGAATGGATTGAGAAAACATTTCCTGTCAAAACCTATAAACTGCCTTATTTTGTTGA
>JASFGZ010000557.1:0-3302 GCA_050123495.1 Desulfobacterales bacterium | reverse complement strand
CTTTCCAGGCAATTCCGTCACCGGCCAAAGCATCAGCTAAAATTGTTGCCGCCTGATCCTCATGAATTTCGTCATCTTCAAGGTCGATGACGTAGAGGTGATTTTTTCCCATTTTCTGAAGACGGCAGAGATCTTCGTTGCAGACGGTGTGCCCTTTGTGGAAGGCAGCGCCTTTGAATTCTCCGGGACGAATTTCGGTAAGATCATGTGCTAATTTTGTACCGACGGCATCTTTAAGCTCTATTTTCTTCAACATAGCGAAAACTCCTTTGTCTTTAAGGCATAAGGCGCAAGGCTCAAGGCACAGGGCGAGAAGGGAATGAACCCGATACCTACCTTTCCGAGCCGATGAGCCCTATTCATAACAATTCATTTCACTTATCTTAGCGTCTTTGCGGTTTTGTGTGAGGCTGATTTCCGGCTTCCAGTTCATATCCGGCCAGGTCACTTCTTTAGCATCCGAAAAATAGGTGTCCTCGGTGCAGGGCCTGCAGAGGACCGCCCCGTTTTTAATCACTTCGCGTTGATCGCGCACCACCTGACCGCAGCGGCTGCAGGCGGCCTTGTAACGGGTCGGTCCGGGCAGATCGCATTCATCGATTTTCACGCTGACCTGCTGTACCCGGAAAAGCACGCTGTCGGGCATACGTTTGTAAGCTTCCAGCTGCTGCGGGTGTTTTTCGGCAATTTCCGGCGCATAGGCGTTTGCCAGGCTACGGGCGTCTTCGGTGGAAACCACCCGATACGCTTTTCCGGTTTCCAGGTTGACGAAGGCTGCTCCCATAATGCCGTAGTCCATAAATTTTAGCGAGCGCCGTCCCAATTTAACACCGGTCACATGCGCCACGGCATCGGCGGTGCAGCGGTCCATCTCCACGTAGACGATCAGTTTTTTAATCTGATCGTGGCGCGTGGGCTCATCCAGTCCGATCAGCCGGCAGCCCAGCATGGCCATACGTACACCCACCACCTGGCCGGGGCAAAGATGCCCGTGGGCATTGGCCGAACTTTCCAACAGCACTTCAAAAGCATCCATGGTTGGGGTCGTCCTTTCTTTAAATGGTTTCAGGTGTCAGGTTTCGGGTGTCAGGCTTCTGATCGCTGGCTGCTTGCTTCTGGCCACTGGGACGAAAAAGGCTTGATACTTAGCCTCTGAACGTTAAACCTTGAACCTCGGAACCCCAGAAAATGACACCTGACACCTGAACACTGAAACCTACCCTGTGGCATATGTTAAAATTAACATAACAAATCGCAAAAAAAACCCCAGGGCCTGGGCCACTGTCAAAATCACAGATCCCCAGAATGTTCCATAAACCCTAAAGCAAGTTATATCCTTGACTCAAGTCAATTTTGCAGACAGTTTTGCGGCACCTTTTTTCGATTAAGCGCCTTCTAAAACTTCATCCACCCAGCTCATAGCTGCGATCATTTTGGGAAAACCAATGGTTGTTAATGATAATAAAACAACCTGGGCAACTTCTTCCTTGCTGGCTCCGGACTCCAGCGCCTTGCGGGTTTGGGACATAACCGCTCCACGGGAATTAGCGCCGATCGCAATTCCCAGATTGGCAAGGTCCTGATATTTTTTTCCCAAAGGCCCCGAATCCCGACATGACTTTCCGAGTTGCTGAAAATCTTTAAAAACTTCCGGAAAGCGGGTGGAAAACTTTTCGTAAATTTTGGGTAAATACATGATCGCTCCTTTTTTGAAAAATCAGGTTAAACAGGTGCTGAGGATTTTTCGCATCTTGAATTGCCAGCAGATTCGGAATAAAATCCTCATTACACCCGGAGCGAATTTATTTCAACGTGTTTTTCTGGATTCAGCTCCCTCGAATCAAGAATTGAGCAAACGACCTGGTAATTCTCTTTCAAAAAAATTGTGGTGGCTTTTACCAGATTGGGGTAAAAAGGGTTTTCAGCATATTCTATGATATTCTTAGCAAATTCCGGCACCCAGACCATGAGGTGATCTTCCAGAAACGATTTTTGTTTTTGAACAAAACCAATGGCCGATTCTATATCAGAATTGGAAAAGGCTTCGATTTCTTTGAAAATCAAATAATACATGAATTCGAGTTCAGCGGTGATGTGATCAGGGGCATCTTTAAAATTCTTGGCCGTGTCCAGGCCCGCTTGCCGGTATCTCTTTCTGACATCAAGCGTTGAGTCGCCCATAATTTTCCGTTCGCCGTCTAAATACACTGATCCGTAAGGTACGGCGAACAGCTTGTACGGGCCGACAAACAGCTTTGCAAAATCGACTTTTATCGGTTCAATATGAGCACCGGATTCGAATGCCTTGTGCATGTTTTGGACAAATTTAACCGCTGGTTCACTCACATCGGCCAGGTTGAATTCCAGAGTTTCCAATTTTTCAGCTAACCCTGGATCCGGCAGAAAATAGCATTCGCTCAACAGTCGAAATACCTCCATTCGCGACGATTCATGGTGCAACAGATTTTTTGTTCCCATATGTATCCTTAAAAGCGTTGAGTTGATGCGATGCCGGCCGCTTTTCGAGTTTTCGACCCGGCATCGCATGCATGCTGATTTTTATTTATTGTGGCACTTCCGCCAGTTTCAGGTACCGCTCTCCAAGGGTGTACAGTAGCAGCATGATAGCCAGCGCGAATACAAACACCAGCCATTCCCAAATGCTGGGAAAATAGCTGATAAACGCCGGATACTGTTCCGCTTTGGGCCCCACCGGATGGCTTTGGCCGGCCAATAGAATTTCCATGTGCATCATCAGCGTGCCGACCAAAATCAGGGCCGAGGTGACGATCTTGCCGCCCACGCTTTTGCGTATTGAAGGAATCAATAACAACACGAACGGCAGAATAAGCCCCAGTATGACTTCAAAGTGAAAACCACGGATCTCGCCGAAAGCATGGGCAAATTGGTGGTAAACCAGAAACTCAGGAATCACGGTGGACGATTCAATGGTAAATTTGACCAGCGTAAAAATCACGGCGATGCCGGCGATGTACCCAAAGATGGTGGTAAACTCATTGTACAACGGCGTCTGGCTTTCAACAGCGCCGTCACCGGCGACACGATGGAAAATCATACTGTACAGCAAAAACAGGGCGGTACCACTGAGCAGCCCCAGAATCAGACTGTAAACTGACATCATCGGGCCGAAGTAGGTGACACGCGATTCGGTGATACCAAAAACCGAGCCGATCATCAGCGGCGCGATCAGGGCCAGCAGAAAAGATATGACGCCTAAGGCATTGCTGAAGCCGCTGTGCCAATCACCTTTATGCATTAACCCGAATTTAATGATCAGCACC
>JASFGZ010000556.1:0-3311 GCA_050123495.1 Desulfobacterales bacterium | reverse complement strand
ATTGCTTTCCGGTCTTTGCCTGATTTCAAATTCTGCTGAGTTCCCTTCCGATAATCATTTTCTGTATCTGATTAGCACCTTCAAAAATCTGGGTCAACTTGGCGTCCCGGAACATGCGTTCGATCGGAAAATCTCGGAAATTTGAGTCATTCCAGCGTCCTGATTTTTTTTAAATAAGGTGGACGCGTATTCAATTATTCCTTTGTTTATACCTTCCAGATTAAAAAAGAGATTCAGGTTTTTTCCTAAATCTCTTAATTTACCGGTGCCCGGGGTCCCGCTCACGGGATTTCGCCGGCGGCTCAACCGGCAAACCCCTTCTGCAGCGAGGTATTTCAAGTCGAATTAACCTTCAAGTAAAAAATTAATAATATGAGATTATCATTTCATATCATTATTTTTTTTATTGTTAATAAGTTGGGAAAATTAGGATTTTTTAGGAAAAAAGAATGATTTAGAATTTATGGCAAGCTTCAACTCATAAACTTTCTTGCCTTTTTTACGGCCTCCGTGACTTCTTCAGCATAACCGTCGGCTCCGATTTGATCCGCCCAATCTTGCGTTACCGCTGCCCCACCGACCATCAGTTTTACTTTGTCTCGAATTCCAGCTTCCTGCAAAGCTTCGTGCAGTAGTTTTTGTGCCACCATCGTCGTTGTCATCAAGGCAGAGGCGGCCACTATATCAGCATTCACTTCCTTTACTTTTTCTATGAACTTCTCAACAGGCACATCGCGGCCCAGATCATGAACTTCAAAACCATAAACCTCCAGCATGGTCGCCACTATACGCTTTCCGATATCGTGGATATCTCCCTGAACCGTTCCGATTACCACAGTTCCCATTTTTTTTTGGACCGCCTCTCTTGGTATGTGGGGTGCCAAAAGATCCAGGGCCGATCGCATGGCATCTGCGGAAAGAAGCACCTCCGGCAAGGCATACTGCTCATTGGCAAATAAATCACCTACCTTGATCATTCCCTGTGCAAAGCCTTCACTAATAATGTCTATGGGGTTTATGCCTTCTGCAATAACCGTGTCGGCAACCTTTGTAGCTGCATCCTCGTCACCAGCTATAACAGATCGGATGGCCTCATTGATGATATTTTCCCTGCTCATTTTAATGCCTCCGCCGCTTTATTTTTCACTGTGAACGCCTAATTCTTTCTCTGCCTCCTCGATAATCGATCGAATCTCAGAGAGCATACTGTCCGGTAGCGGATCCGGCTGATGGGTCTCTAATATCTCCCTGGCCTTCTCACATGCTCTCTGATAGATATCCGTTTTTCCCAATTCTACCCATTTGGGGCGTCTTCTGCGATCGATCAGCTCAGGCTGGGATTGAGATTTCATGTGCTTAATGGTATGCTTGGTACCGAGAAAATCCTTAAATGGCCCCACTTCGTGGATAACATCCACTGCAAGAGTTTCGTCATCGACCGGAATCCCGTTTAAAACATGTTTGATCATTCCGGCAAATTCATTATCCATCACCAGCTGCCCGAAATCCAGTGTGACGCCCATTTCAAGCATCCCCAGACCGTAGACCACGTTGACCCCTGCCAACGCAGCAAGCAGCCCGGTGAGTGTCTTTTCGTGACCAGCCTGGGCATCACATATTTTGCCGTCGCCCTACCCACCGGCGGCAAAACAGGGAATGGCATATTTTCGTGCCAGCTGGGCGGCACCAGCGGTAATCATGCCGCATTCCGGAGATCCAACAGATGCCGTGGTACGCCATAAATCAATTGGGCAGGTTGAGCACCCGTAAACCACCGGTGATCCTTTGCAAACCAATTGGTTGAGGACAATACTTCCCAGAACCTCTGCATTCAATACGACCAGCGTGCCAGCCAGAGTCACTGGCGCCGAGGCGCCGGCCATCGTCATGGATACGATATTAACGGCCAGTCCATTGTGTGCGGCCTCCATAACAATTTCGCAATGCTCTTTGGTAAAAGTGAGTGGACTTCCTGGACAGGTCACGAACGATAGCAAAGGGCGCTCCCTGAGTTTATTTTTACCTCCCACAATGGCAGCCAATATGTCCACAATTTTTCTGGCACAGTAGCCGTTTACCGGTCCCAGCCAATGGTGTTTTGAAGTGTTTGTTAATGAAGCTTCGGCATTGTGCAGGGCAATGGTTTCCTGGGGTACATCATGAGAAGCCATAATCCGTTCATAGGTATCCAAATTGTCCAAATAGTCAACCAGTCTGGCAGCGTTGGCTGTGTCGGCTTTAACCGTGTCTCGGTGTTCACCGGTATATGGATCGATAATTTTTATGCCTTCGCCGAAATTGGTAAAAGTTACCCGGTTTCTTTCCAGCACAACATCATTTTTCGGGGAACGACCGCAGGCGATAAACTTTGATGGCACCGATCGGATGGCATCTTCGACCACCGGAGGAGGAATTTTGACCACCCGCATTTTGCGGTCCACAAACGCTCCCGCGCCTTCATAGATGTCCATGGCCTCATCATCCCCGACATAGACGCCCGTCTTTTGGAGAACTTCCAGGGTAGCCAGGTGAATATCCTCGAGTTCTTGATCTGTAAAGACATTCAGGCTGAATCCGCCGGTTTGTCTGGTGCCGGCATGTATACCGCGTATCATAGATTCACCTCCCATAAATCGATCAGATGGTTATGTTTCAAGATTCTCTACCGATGAGAAATCCGATACTCGTTTTTCTTTGTTTGGCAGGGTGGGAACAACATCATTTCCCGCATCCCCGGCACCAGCAAATTCGACCGGCATATTATCGCCAGAAGAATCACCAACCCGACCATGATGTTGTTGGATAATTTCGGTGTTCATGACACAGCGGACAGCAAAATCACGGGCAATATCTTCCCCGTCGTCTTGCATAAGTCTGCTATATCCAATGGCATCTGTGCTGAGGATGGTTTTGAGCCTGCGTTTAAAACCTTCTTGAGCCAACGGATATCCCCTTCTTTGAGGTTTTAAAACGAAGAAGGGAACTGATTAGGATTCTGAGTTAATATTACTCATATCCAAAGGGATTTATCGGGTCAAGGATATTTATATACCGTCTGAAAAATCAAAATGCATATTCACCGTGTCATCTGAGGTTTACTATTAAACCATCGTTCATTAGCCTATAAGGGCGATTCTGGCCGGAAAACGGCGCATCTCACGGACCCCAAAAAGCCCTCAGAATCGATGTTCTGAGGGCTTTGAGTTCCGGCGCCCGACGCCGGAATCGAATGCCGCTCACGGAATTTCGCCTGCGGCTCAACCGGCACACAGTTTAGCTGCGAGGGAGTTTAAATCGGCTTAACCTTAAAG
>JASFGZ010000555.1:0-3322 GCA_050123495.1 Desulfobacterales bacterium | reverse complement strand
AGACGGCGGTTCCGCCGCTAAAGAACCATCATCCGTCATCGAAACATTCATAAGATAATAAGGTATCAAACCGAAGCCCTGCCACGGGCGAACAGATGGGTTTTTCTCCCCGGATCCGGGCGCTTCGTTTTCTGTGATGCCATCTCGTTTCGGCGCATTCGTTTTACTCATTTTTCCCGGGTGTTGCGGTCCGGTATTCGAACGCCTGGATGTTACCGCCGGTTTGTCTGCAGCGGTCGATTCGAGGCTGCCGCGGCGGTTACGATCGGAAATTTGGTTCAAAGTTGCCGAAAAGCTCTTGCTCTGATCAGATGATGCACCCCATCGGCTGGATTTAACTGCAGCCGTATCATTGCCGGGCGCACGATTTACATCGGGAGCGGGTGTCTGAGGCAAAACGGGCAACATGAACGCATTAGACGACATAATTTACTTCCTTTTACCGAATTAGAAACCGATAACGGCATTGCTTTTTGCATCAAGCGTGCCAGGCTTTAATTAAGATAAAGGTTACCTGAAAGATTCTTCGGCCCCGATCTATGAAACTTCTTATATATTTGAAATAAAACAGAATAATAAAAGTGTGCGTCGCAGGTTAAAAAATGACGATACCCATTTAATCAATGGTTTGAGCTCGAGCGAACCCGATTTTTCGCGGCAATATTTTCCTGCAATGGCAATCTTTACCTCGGCGGTTCAGCGGGGTCTATTTTACGGGTGTGACAGAGAATCGAGCAGGGGGCGGGACAACGGTTATGTTTTCTGATTAAATTGACGGCTGGCAACTTCGTCCATAAAGCTGCGCTCTTTTTTGAACTGTTCCTGCTCATAGGCTTGCAGGCCCTTTTCTTTCAATCGGTCCAGCGTTTTTCGGTTTTTCATGGCGGCAATTAAATCCTGGCGCTTTAGATTAAAATTGCGTTCAGCTGCCAGCACGTTTTTTCTTTGCGTTTCTATTTCTTTTGAAAGCTGATCCACAAAATCAACAAAAAGTTTGATCTCAGATGCGGGGCGTCCGTCGGTTTGTTTTTCGTGAAGCTGTTGCACGTATTTTCGCTTTTTTTGTCTGAGGACCCATAATCGATCCTTCTCGGCGGCAAGGCGTACTTTTAAACCGGCGAGTTCTTTTTGTAGAATCTCTTCCTGGTAGCGACGATGATTTAAAAGCGGTTCTAAATTGAATCGATACATTAGGATTCAAACAGCTGGGCCAGCTGAGAGATACTTTCACGATAATCGGTTGTGGCGTCGATATCCTGTCTTAAATAGTGGTTGATTTTTTCAATCATTTCAATGGCATAATCGATTTTTGGATTGCTTCCGGCAACATACGCACCGATGTTGATGAGATCCTCCGCTTTGTGATAAACAGCCAGGGTTTCCTTTAACTTATTGGCATGCCGGCGATGTTCAGAATCGATGATATCATCCATCACGCGGCTGATGCTGCTGAGGACATCGATGGCCGGATAATGATTTTGCATCGCAAGATCTCTGGTCAGGTTGATATGGCCATCCAGTACGGCGCGCAGCGCATCGGCAATCGGTTCATTGGTATCATCGCCTTCCACCAATACCGTGTACAATCCGGTAATCGTGCCACGGTTGGCAGATGTGCCGGCCCTTTCACATAATTTGGGCAGCAGGGTAAATACCGACGGCGTATAGCCTTTGGTGGTGGGCGGCTCGCCCAATGCCAGACCGATCTCCCTCTGAGCCATGGCAAACCGGGTGACCGAATCCATCATTAAATTGACGTGCTTACCCTGATCCCGAAAAAATTCGGCTATGGCGGTAGCGATAAATGCCCCCCGCATTCGGATCAACGGCAGGTGATCGGAAGTTGCAACCACAATCACCGAACGTTTGAGACCTTCTTCGCCCAGTTCTTTTTCAATGAACTCATTGAGCTCGCGACCTCTCTCTCCGATCAACGCAATCACATTTACATCGGCTCTGGTTTTGCGGGCGATCATGCCCAGCAGCACACTCTTGCCGACTCCGGAACCGGAAAAAATGCCGATTCGCTGACCGCAGCCTACAGTTAACAGACCGTTTATGGCCCGGATACCTAAATCCAACGGTTTTGATATGCGTTTGCGTGAAAGGGGATTGATGGGCGCACCATAAATGGGATATTCGCTTTCAACTGGAATCGGCCCTTTATTATCGATTGGATTTCCGAGTCCGCTGATAACGCGGCCCAAAAGCCCGGGACCCACCGGGATAATCGCGCGCTGTTGCCGGGCCACCACCCGGCATCCGGGTCCGATGCCTCGAATCTCCTCAAGGGGCATCATCAATACGTGATCGTCCCGAAACCCCATGACCTCGGCGGTTATTTTATGGGCCCCGCCCTTGGTATAAATATCACATACGGTTCCGAGCTTAGACACGGGGCCCCGGGCCTCGATGACTAAGCCAATAACATTGGTGACTTTGCCCCTTGCCCGGATGGTACAAGCCGCATCCAAACAGGACCGATACTTATCCAAGCTGAAACCTGTTTCCATTTTCGGCTATTTGCTCTCCTCTTTGGGCTGGTCAAACTCAATCTGAAAGGATTCTTCGATCGCTTGAAACTGCTTTTCAATGCGGGCATCAATGTCTCCCATATCCGTTTCGATAAGGCACCCACCGCTTTGAATTGAATCTTCGGCCTCAAAACGAATACTTTCAACATCGTGTAGAAAATGGGAAAGCTGAGACTCGGTATCCTGAATGAATTGAAGATCGGCGGGGTTCAATTTGATTTTTATTTTGCCGGGATCCTCCACTCGTCCCAGGGCCTCGCGGGCGACACAGATGACGGTTTCCTCCGTGGTTTTGACCTCGTGACAAACGATTTTCTTAGCAATCGACAATGCCAGCCGGGCCACTTCTTTTTCAACCTCCTGAAGGATCTCCCGGCGCAAATTTTTCAATTGTTCAAGACCCTGGTTGAAGCTATTGATCAACGGATGAACCCGTTTGGTCCCGGCCTCAAAACCGGCTTTTTCCCCTTCGGTAAATCCCTGTTGAAATGCGCTAATTTTGACCTCTTCAATCGAAGGATTTTTTTCTTCTTCAGGTGTTTCCCTTGAATCCGGCGTCTGCGCTGCATCCGAACCGGTTGAGCTCATGCTTTTAAAATGTATCCGCTGAAATCCACTGTCGCCCGGTTTTCTGCTTTGGACATCAGGCGGCTCATTCACCGGAATGTCCGGAAAATAATGCAAGCGAAAACGATCTTGCAGGGTTTGAGATTCCTTTTTAACCCGGCTAGGCAATGATTTCATCTCCTCGGCGTCCGGCAATAATTAATTCCCCTTTGGTTTCCATC
>JASFGZ010000554.1:0-3323 GCA_050123495.1 Desulfobacterales bacterium | reverse complement strand
GAGAGTATCTCAAAATTGAGTTCAAAAGAATCGTTACCATTGCTGATCGCCCGGGCGCTTCCGGGCATCAAAATGGCGCATCTTTCAGATCCGCCCCAGGAGTTGCCCCGCATAGCGCGCGCTATTTATTGCCAGATCGATCATCACAGCGACCAGTGGTCGCAGGTCCAACAGGGCCGCAATATTGCCCTCCATTGGGATACAGCTCCGGAAGATCTCAAAGTTGAACTCATGGTTGTGGGGAGATCGTAGCCATGCGAATTGTTGATGGCTTTATGGAACTTTTGGCTTATGTGGCCTATTTCCAGAAAACCGTCACTGTGAGGCAGCCTGCTTTTGACCAGGTCAAGGCGGATATCGATCGCCTTGCCTCCCAGGCGGATTCCTATTTGCAGAGCACAGGTATACCTAAAGAAGATGGCGATCATGCCAAGTTTGCCATTTTTGCGTGGATCGATGAAGTGATTCTGGGTTCTGCATGGAATCAGAAAGATCAATGGCAGGGGCAACAGCTTCAGCGAACTCACTTTCAGACCACGGATGCCGGTGAGCTTTTTTTTGAGCGTTTAAATACGCTTGGCCCACATCAGAATAATGTGCGGGAGGTTTATTACTTGTGTCTCGCCATGGGATTTAGCGGGCGATATATCCATGAGGGCGATGATTTTCTCCTGGAGCAATTGAAGACGTCCAATTTGAAAGTTCTAACAGGCAGTTCTCTTGGGCTGCCTGCCCTTGAGGAGGGCAAACTGTTTGCGGAAGCCTACCCCGGGCAACCGGTTGAGCTCCAACCCCAGCAGCGTGAACGAGGTCTTTTTCCGATTATCCTGTTGGGTATTGGGTCTCCGGTTGTTCTTTATGTCGCCTTGTTTTTGATTTATCGGTTTATTCTCAATAATATCAGCGAGAATCTCTTGAGTACGGTGCTGTAAATGAAGCAATTGATATGGAAACTTTTTAAATTTGCTTTGATCGCGGTGGGGATTCTGGCACTTGTCGGGCTGGTCTTCGGCCTGGTGGCGAGTATCGGGTGGTCCTGGTGGGTGGGTGTTTTCGTTCTAGTGGGACTATTGGGGCTGGCCCTCGGCTTGGTGCTGTTGAGAAAAATTTTTATTCGACGACGGGAGCGGCGCTTCGTGCAGCAAGTCATTGAGCAAGATGAAGCCTACCGCACCACTCTCAGTGATAAAGATAAAGAGGGGGCAAAGGAACTGCAGGAAAAGTGGAAGCAGGCCATGGCGGCACTCAGGAGGTCTCACCTCAAGAAATACGGCAATCCGCTGTATGTTCTGCCATGGTATCTGGTTATCGGCGAAAGCGGATCGGGCAAGACAACTGCTATTCAAAGTGCCGGGCTGTCTTCCCCATTTGCCGAGGTCAGCCGGACGTCCGGAATCTCCGGAACCCGGAACTGTGATTGGTGGTTTTTTGAACAGGCCATTGTTCTCGACACCGCCGGCAGGTATGCCATTCCTGTTGATGAAGGTCGGGATAAGGACGAATGGCAGAAGTTTCTTGGGCTGCTGGCAAAGTTCAGAAAGAAAGAGCCCATCAATGGTCTGGTCGTAACCATTGCCGCCGATAAACTGGCATCCGTCGGTCCGGACGAAATAGAGGAAGACGGCCGCAGTATCCGCCGGCGGGTCGATGAGCTGATGCGCGTGCTGGGAGCTAAATTCCCGGTCTATGTGTTGGTAACCAAGTGTGATTTGGTTCAAGGAATGACGAGCTTCTGCGATATGCTTCCCGAAGAAGCACTGGCTCAGGCCATGGGCACCATGAACCAGGATGTATCCGCCGATGTCAAAAATTTCACGGAAAATTCCGTCCAATTCCTCGTGGAACGATTGAGAGAATTGCGACTGCTCCTTTTTCATAAATCCCGATCGAAAGCCGTCGATCCCGGCCTTCTTCTTTTCCCGGATGAGTTCGAGCGTCTGAAACCCGGGCTGAGGTCCTTTATGAAGGGCGCTTTTCAGGAAACGCCCTACCAGGAAAAGCCCATTGTAAGAGGATTGTTCTTCAGCAGCGGGAAACAGGAAGGCAGTCCCTATTCCCACTTTTTAAAAGAGCTCGGACTGATCGAAGAACGCGACGTCTTGCCCGGAACCAGCAAGGGATTATTCCTGCACGACTTTTTTTCCAGGATAATGCCCGCTGACAGAGGCTTGTTTGCGCCCACCCAGCGTACGCTGGAGTGGAGCAGGCTGACCCAAAACCTCGGTTTGGCGGCATGGCTGGCGGTAGCGGTTGCAATTTGCGGGTTACTGAGTTTTTCGTTTGCTAAAAATATGATGATCATGAAAACGGTTTCAAAGGCGCTTTCCAAACCGGTTGTTTTTCAGAACGAAATCGTCGCCGATGTCATCAGTATGGATCAATTTCGTCAGACAATACTCAAAGTGGAGGAGCAGAATCGCGGCTGGTGGATTCCCCGCTTTGGATTAACTGAGAGCCTAAAGGTCGAACATGAACTTAAAACCGAATACTGCCAACAGTTTTACGACGGGCTTTTAAGGAATAATAACCGGGAAATGACCGAAAAAATAACCCAATTTTCAGCGGCGACATCCGAAGAGGTTATCGGCGTCCATGTTGCCCAACTCGTCCGTCGTATTAATCTTTTGGACGCCCGAATGGAAAATGAAGAATTGGCATCCCTCAGCGCAAAGCCCCAGCCATCCTATGAACGCACATTGCAGGCAATCGGCCAAGAGGTGATTCCTGAAGTCGGCCAGAAATTCACCGACTTATATCTCTATTACCTCTTTTGGCATGAGGATACCAACGTTTTGAATCAGGAGATGAATGAACTGCGAATGCTGTTACGGCACATCCTGATGATTAAAAACGCCAATATGAATTGGATTGTCACATGGATAAATCTCGATCCAGCACTTTTCTATCTTACCATGCAGGACTTTTGGGGCGGAAGTCTGACCGCTGAGGAAGAGCGGAAAATTGCACCGGCATTTACCTTTGCGGGCAAAACGAAGATTGATTCTTTTATAAAAGAGATCGAATCCGCCCTTATTGAACCCATGATCATTGCCGGCAAGAAACTGGAATTTCAAACATGGTACCGGAACGCATATTTTACCGCCTGGCTTGACTTTGGGCGCGCATTTCCCAATGGGATCCAACGGCTTAAGGACAAAGCCGAATGGCGGCAAGTGGCCGCATCGATGGGTACCGAACATAATCCCTATTTCGATTTGATGGATCGCATCACCGAAGAGATGATGCCATTTTCGATGAGCGCGGAGCTTCCGTCATGGCTCAAACGCGTATACGATTTCAAGGCCACAAACCTCAAGGCCGAA